>JAOZTW010000187.1 GCA_029938985.1 Bacteroidales bacterium
TTTCAGAAATTATATTAAAAGGACTTTTAGAGCCAAGTGTTTGTTGCCCTTCCCTGAGTTTTGATTTATAGTCTCTAATATCTCTCATACCAACAAGTGCTATGCTATGCACAAATGGTATTTCAGGACGATTTACATAACCATCTCTTATTTGTCGTAAAAAAGTTATTAAAGTTCCATTTTGAAGTCCATCAATTTCATCAAAAAAGATAATTAGTGGCTTATCTATTTCTAATGAAAAATCGGTAAGTGCTTCTTTTATAATAATTGTTGTTCGGTTTGCATCTATATTTTTCGCAAAAGTTTCTTTATATGGTATATTAGAATATTTTATTGCCGATTTTATATTATCTATAATTTGTGGTATTCCTTCTTTTGCATCTGTATAAACTTGTACCGATTCAAGCGAACAATAAATAGCATAATAATCATTGCTTTGATTAATATAATCTACATATTTTTTTATTAAAGTAGTTTTTCCTGTTTGTCTTGCGGCATGAATTACAAAATATTGCTCTCTATTTATCAGTCGCATTATATCTTTGTTTCTTCCTAATACAGGAACTATATAATGTTTCTTTTCATTACAAGGTCCTGCTATGTTAAAATATTTTTGCATGTTTATTTTGTTTAAATTTAAGGTATTTTAAATATTTTTTTCAACACCCCACAATATTAATAATTTTATCATTATATTTTTCTGTTTTCCAATATATTTTTTCGTCCCAAGTAGTATTTTTTTTGCGGTCGAAAACAACGAGCCAGCCTATTTTTTCGCCAAAACCGTCCATGTATTCAGACAGTTGTTCTAGACCATCAGAAATTGTTTTTTTACCATAATTTATTTTCAGTTCTATTGGATATTTGTGTTCTGCAAACACAACGCATAAATCTATGCGTCTTGTTCCGTAAGCATATTCTCTTAATATTTCGCCACCACTGTTTATTACTCTTTGCAAAAATGCTTGCATTATTAAATGCGGTGCCGCTTCTTTGTATTGGTATTTTCCAATCCAAATATCGCTGTTCTCTCGCCAAAATATTTGAAAAGCTTTCATTAAGCTGTTCATATCTATTTTGTTATTTTTATCTATCCATACGTTTTTTATTCTACTTTGAAGTTCAAATTGACTGCTACACGACAATTCTCTAATAATAACTTCGGCATAAATTAGGTTTGCAGGTTGTAGAGTTTTATTTTTTTCTATAATAAGTCCAAGGTCTTTACAGTATTGTAAATTATCGCTCGTAAAATTTAGACTCTCATTTTTTATGGTGGTAATAATAATTGGTTCTATAATTTCTTTAACACGTTCTTCTTTTAATCTGTCCAAAAGACTATCAATGTGTGTGTCTCTTCGCAAAATAATATTTTGAATAGCTTGTTTTGCGAGTTCTTTTGTTATAGCTTTAGTGTTATCATTTTTTAATATTTTTTCTATAATTTCTCTTGCAATAGCATTAACAAGCCATGGCTGTCCGTTGGATTGATTAAAAATATATTTAATTGCTGTTTCTTCAAAAATTTGTCCAGTAGCTTCTGTATGTTGCTTGTATAAATTTGAAGTTTCTAATTCGGTAAAATTATTTAAAGTAAAAGTTTCAGAAATTATATTAAAAGGACTTTTAGAGCCAAGTGTTTGTTGCCCTTCCCTAAGTTTTGATTTATAGTCTCTAATGTCTCTCATACCAACAAGTGCTATGCTATGTACAAATGGAACGCTGGAACGATTTACATAGCCACTACGTAGTTGTCGTAAAAAAGACACAAGTGTTCCATTTTGAAGCCCGTCAATTTCATCAAAAAAGATAATCAAAGGTTTGTCTATTATTTTACAAAAATAGGTTAGTGCGGTTCTTATAAAAATTGCTGCATTTTTATTTGTTAAATTTTCTGCAAATCTTTCTTTTTTAAGAATATTAGAGTTTGTTATTGCATCTTTAATAATTATAAGAATTTGATTTAAACCAATTTCTGCTTCAACAAAAGTATGTACCTCTTCAAGCGAACAATAAAGGGCATAATAATCATTGCCTTGATTAATATAATCTACATATTTTTTTATTAAAGTAGTTTTTCCTGTTTGCCTTGCTGCATGAATTACAAAATATTGCCCTCGGTTTACAAGTCGCATTATTTCGTTATTTCTTTCTAATATTGGAACTATATAGTGTGTTTTTTCATCACAAGGTCCTGCTATGTTAAAATATTTTTGCATGTTTATTTTGTTGAAATTTAAGGTATTTTAAATATGCCTAACTGTAATCTACTGTATTAATTAAATCCTGAAAATTATGTTTTTTGTGTGTAATAACCTTTTTTGTTGAAAAAAAACTCAAATTAGTACAGGTCATGTTATTCAGACGTTTCCAAGTCTCCTATTTTTGCCTTATGGCAAAAAATAAGAGACTTGGAAAGACTTTTTGTATGACAATACTTTAGTCATTAAAGTATTAATACACTATTTACTTATTATTTCATTTACTAATTTCAAATAGAGCTTTCAGATTTTCTTGTTCATCAAAAATTGCTTTTACTGGTATTTCAAAACCATTTATTTCTACACTTTTAATAGTTCCATAATCTGTTTTTTTTATTAGTTCATATTTGTTATCAAATAATATATATTGCTCTACAACTTGTTTTTTTGGGTCGATTAACCAATATTCGCCAACATTATGGAGTGCGTAATCTTTAAATTTTATTCCTCGGTCTCTTTTTTCTGTACTTTTCGATAATATTTCAACAATAAAGTCGGGAGCAGGGAAAAACATTTGGTCGTCAGAAAATTTGTTTGCTTTATTGTTTTTAAAAAAACAAATGTCTGGTTCGTAGTCGTTTCTTGTTAATTGAATTAATATTTTTTCAACGCCAACAAAACCAAGTTGTTTTATATCGTTGTAAACATCAAGAAAACGTAGAACTAATTTAGTTACAACATTATGCTTTTTTATCACTGGCGAATGTATAATAATTTCGCCATTAATAAATTCTGCTTTCATGCTTGGTGTAATTTCTTGGTAGAAACGTTTACGTTTTTGATGTTCTGTTTCTACTGTTTTTTGTAATATTTTTAAATAATCGTATAATTTTGGCGATTGTAATATTGGTTGTAGTATTTCTTCCATTTTATTATTTGTTTTTGTGTCAAAATAATTTATTTTCTTAATTTATTTAATAATTTACGGTTTAAAATTATTGTTTTAAAAAACAAAGATACGAATTTTTTATTAAACTTTGCTTTTTTATTTCTTAATAAATACCTAACACAATATTCTGTTTCTTTATATTTAAAATTTTTATAGAAGGTATATTGATATTTATTACAAAACCACGCCTGAAAAGTTTCTTTATCTATGTATTTAAAATCCCATATACCTGTTTTATAGTAATCTACAATTTTTTCTTTTGCAATAATTTTAATTAAAAAATCGGGAAAATTTAATTGTTTTGCCATTTCAACAAAAACAGTATTTCGTTCTGTTATAAATTTAATAAACCCATCGTGAACCGATTTTGATGTTTCGTGTAAACGAAAATGTGCGTAAATTTTATCAGTAAAAACAATATTTTTTTGTCCATATTTAGATAAAAAACGAAACCAAAGTTCATCGTCAAAAACATAATTTAAAGTTTCGTTTACTCCTCCAAGTTGTTTTATTTTTTCTAAATCATAAAAAGTTCCTGGCTGATTCATTTCTACGTTTGTAATTGTTTGTGCTGTATTATTTTTTACTCCCATACGATAGGTATGTGATGTTTTACCCGATTCGTGAAAAAAACAATGTGTGTATCCACAAATAACTTCAGCGTTTTTATTTTTCAAATATATATTTGCTATATCCAAAAGTGTGTTTTTTTCCAAATAGTCATCGCTATTAAGCCAATTAAATATTTTGCCTGTAGCTATTTTTATACCCTTATTTATTGCATGCGATTGTCCTTGGTCTGGTTCACTTATCCAGTATGTAATTTTTTCTTCATATTTTTTTATTATTTCAACAGTGTTGTCAGTACTTCCACCATCTATTATTATGTATTCTAAATTTGAATAGTTTTGATTTATAACAGATTGTATTGTTTGTTCAATATATTGTCCTTGATTATAACTTGGTGTAATTATAGTTATTTTTGGATAGTTATCTATTTTACACATTAAATTAGTGGTCATTATTGAGTTTGTTTTATTAAATATTCGGTATATTTTAAGGCACTTGATTTAGTAAGATGACAACCATCAGAAGTTTCATAAGCATCATAGCTTTTTAATGAAATAAATTCTATTTCAGGAAAATTATTATTGATTATTTCCCTTAGTTTTATTTGTTTCTCCGACAGGTACAAACTTTTGTCAATTGGCATTTCAAAAAATATTATTGTAACAGCTTGTTTTTTAAACTGTTTTATTTCCTTTTTTAATATAAATACCATTGAAGTATCTATTTCATTTTTTTTGTTTTTGTTTTTTTTCA
This sequence comes from Bacteroidales bacterium, assembly GCA_029938985.1. Lineage (GTDB taxonomy): Bacteria > Bacteroidota > Bacteroidia > Bacteroidales > JAOZQN01 > JAOZQN01. Next base: position 4,474 of record JAOZTW010000187.1, read on the forward strand.
GTTCATCTTTTATTTTATCTTGTTTTACTATTTTATTAGTGTCTTTTTTTACAATATTTTTTTGGGGAGACGGTAATATTTTATTAATTTTACCTTTTAATCCATACATAAAATATTGAACAAATGATGCAGGATAATATTCTTTTCGCATACCAGGTAATTTTTTTTTAAGATGATAAATACCAGGTAGAAAAAAATTCGCAGCATAGCCCTCAAGCGGTTTTCTTAAAATAATATTCATTTCTACAAGCAAAGTATCGGGGTATTTGTTAGCTCTTCTTATTATTTCAAACCCCTCATATACACCTTGTCCGCCAAACGCAAGTTTGTACCAGTTAGTAGGTATAACTGAATCTATTAATCTGGTGGACATGGAAGAACCGATAATAACAGTTCTATAATTTTTATTATTAAAAATAAATGTTTCTGCTCTTCGTTCGTTGTCTTCCCACTGTGTGGTTGTTTTTGAGTTCCAAGGATTTATAATAACCAGCAAATTATAACATATTATTATAATGAGAAATACAATAATTGATTTTTTTATCATAACATTTAGAATTGAAAATATATAAAAGCATTTGGCGAGCCACTATTTGTAACTATGAGAAACAACATTATTCCATATACAATAAATTCATATTTTTTCAATTTCGTGTTTTTTACTTTTTCAGTGTATAAATAATATATATGAAAAATAATTACAGGAATTGAATATAACCAAATATATCTGTTAAATAAGAACGATGTTGATTTATCTGTATTTATAAATAGAGCTTCAAAATATGCTATCACATGTGTAAAATCGGGCAGTTTAAACAAAAGCCAAGCAAATGTTACCATTGTAAAAACTAATATAGTTTGTAAAATTTTAAAAATAATATTTTCTGGTATTTTAATATAATCTTTAAATAGTCGTTCTATTGCCAGCAACACTCCATGAAACAAGCCCCATATCGCATAACTCCAAGCTGCTCCATGCCAAAGTCCTCCAAGTACCATCACTATAAATAGATTAAAATATGTTCTATATCGTCCTCTTCGGTTTCCGCCAAGTGGAAAGTATAAATATTCTTTAAGAAAAGAAGATAACGAAATATGCCACCTACTCCAAAATTCAGAAAAACTTTTTGCAATATAAGGAAAGTTAAAATTTTGAGGTATTTTATATCCAAAAAGTCCAGACACACCAATTGCAATGAGTGAATATCCTGCAAAATCAGCAAATATTTGCATTGAATATCCAAAAAGCATTGTTAGTAAATCAAAAGTAGAAAACCTGAGAAAGTAAGGATATGTTAATTCAAAAGTAAAATCTTTTAAGTTGTCTGCAACAACCATTTTTAAAAAATAGCCAAGCACAATCAGTTTGAAAATTTCAACCCAGTTAATTTTTTTAATAAATTTTGGTTTTATTTGATAAAAAAATTCATGTGCCTTAACTATTGGACCAGCTACTAATTGAGGGAAAAATGAAATAAACAAAGAAGTTCTTACAGCGTGTGTGATTAATTTATCTGGTATTTCTTTATTTTGTTTAAATTTATAATTATCCGAAAAAGTATCCACAAGCAAACTTATTCCTTGAAATGTAAAAAAAGAAATACCAATAGGTAGGGGTATTGCAATTAGAAATTCTCCAAAATTAGTTGTGTCTATATTAAAAGTTTGAGCAAATAATGGGCTATATTTAAAAAAAGCTAATGTTAGCAAATTTAAAAACACCCCTACAATAGCTATTTTTCGTTTATTTTTTAAATCTTTATTGTGATAAATATAATAACTTGTTATTACATTAATACTTATAGATGCAATTAGAAGTAAAAGTAATAATGGGAGTGTGTAAGCATAAAATGCAAACGATGCTATGATTAAAGTATATGTTTGTATTTTCCTTAAAAAGGGAATATAATATAAAATAAATGTAACTGTTAACAGAATAACAAATTCGGGGCTATTAAAAAGCATATAGTTGAATTAAAAATGAGTTTTAAGGTATAAGACCTATTTAATGTTGCTTATGTATTTACATATAATCTTATTATTTAGTATGTTACAAATATACAAACAGATAAAAACTTTTGTATGGGTATTTATTAATATTGTATTTATGCCTAATGGTCTTCAAAAATATAGTCGTTGTAGTCATAATATTCAGATGCTAATACCATTAAAATAGCATCTTTTGTAAAATTGTGCATTGTGTGATAGTCTTCTGGTAGTAAAATAAGACATTTGCTTGGCTTGTCTAAAATAAAATCTTGTTTTTGTTTACCGTTGTTGTTTGAAATAATACAACTTCCTTGAATACAAATAGCTGCTTGAATAGTTTTTTTGTGTCTATGTCCACCACGTTCTGAGTTATCAACCCCATAGATATAAAAAATTCGTTTTATATCAAAAGGAGTAATTTTTTCAATAACAGTTAGGTTACCACGTTTATCGGTGTGTGTTTGGAGATTTATTATATTTGCCATTTATTATTTTGTTTTAAATATTAAAGAATGATACAATTATTCAATGGTTCAATGATACAATAATGTGATTATAAACCAATGGATTAAAGAAATACAAGTGTGTAAAAACTTTTGTATGGGTACTTAGCCTGAATAATTCATAAATTTTCTATTCCGATGCGTAACTGTCTGTATATTTGAACGTCCTCTATTTTTATAAATCTTGTTTTAATAAAAAATTTAGAAGTGTAATATGTTCAATTCCTTTGTTGTTGTGAAATTGAAGTTGGTCTAAACTAACTACGTATTTATCATAATTATCTTTTATTTTTTCCAAATTTCCAAATTCTCGTTCAATAACTTTTTCGTTTGATAACAAATAAGCAACTTGGATATAAATTTTTTTGTTATTTTTTTGTGCAATAAAATCTATTTCTAAATTTGATATTTTTCCAATACTTACTTTATAATCCATTGAAACGAGATGAGAAAAAACCACGTTCTCTAATACCTTATTTATATCCTGTGATTTAAACCCCACAAGTGCGTTTCTTATACCTACATCTGTAAAATAATATTTTTCGCCTATTGCCAAAAATCTTTTTCCTTGTAAATCATATCTACGAGTTTTGTTAATAAAAAAAGCATTGTTTATATATGTTAGATAATTGAGAACAACAGAATTAGAAATTTTCATATTTTGAGATTTAAGAAAATCTGTAATTTTTTTTGCCGACACAATACTTCCTACATTGTCGGCGAGAAAAAATACAAGTCGTTCTAAAAAATCTACATTTTTGAGTTTGTATCTTGCAACCACATCTTTTAAAAGTATGGTTTGATATATATTTCGTAAATAAGTAAAAACAACTTCTTCGTTTTCTAAATCAAGGTTTTTTAAATATGGCATTCCTCCAAATTTAATAAATTTATTAACAGAACTTTGTGTTTTTTCAAGTTTATGAAATTTGCAAAATTCCAAAAAATTTAAAGGATTAATTTTAAATTCAATGTAGCGTCCCGAAAGCATTGTTGCTAATTCGCCTGAGAGTAAAGAAGAGTTGCTTCCTGTTATATAAATATTATAATTTTTTGAGAAAAAATGACGAATAGCTTTTTCAAATTCTTTTATTTCTTGTATTTCATCAACAATAAGAATATTTTTAACCGATTTTGAATTATGTTCTACATAATTAACTAAATCTTCTGCTTTGTTCAATTTTGAAAACTCAAATAATTCCATATTAATATAGATTATATTAGTTTTCTCATTATGTTTGTTAAGCTGGGATATTAATTGTTTTGTGAAAAAACTTTTTCCCACACGTCTTTGCCCTACAATAACTTTTATTATTTCATTATCCGAAAAATTGTAAATTTTCTTTATATATTTATTCCTTTCTATTATTTTCATTCTATTTTTTAATTTAAAAAATGCCAAATACAATAATAATTATTGGTGCAAAGATATAAAAAAAATTTAAAAAGTTGTAAGTTTACTTACAATTTCAACAAAAAAACAAAATAATTGTAAGTTTACTTGCAATTATTATTAAATGAGGGACAGGTTTTAAGTTTACTTATAGTTTTGTGGTGTTTCTCAAAAAAGAGTTGTTGTAAGCCTAATGCCTAATAAAAAAATCCTCTTCCAATTCTGCCTTGTGTTTCTATTTTACTTCGTTCATATTTTCTTCAATATTACAACAGCGTTCCAATTTTCATAATTCATTATATTTCTTCTAATTTTAAAAG
>JAOZTW010000188.1 GCA_029938985.1 Bacteroidales bacterium
TTAAGTGTTTTTATTGATTATTAATATGTTGATTTTTAATATATTATCTTTTTGTCGTAAAATTACAACTGTTTGATAATTATATTATTATGAAAGCAAAAACTTTAGTAACCTAAAGTTTAATTTTAACTAATTAATTTTGCAACTTTCTTAACTAAATTTAGTCTATATAATATAAGTTCAACAGCAAGATTAATATCTTTCTTAATTCATAAATACCCAAAAAAAACGTGTTAACAACAGCTGATATATTAATATTTATATTTGCAACAATATTAGCCTTTGTTGTTACATATCTTGCTATACCTTCAATAGTTAGAGTTGCAAATAAAAAACATTTATTTGACGACCCAGACGATGATAGGCGAGTACATACAGTAAAAACACCCTCGCTTGGAGGTGTAGCAATATTTGCAGGAATAAGTTTATCTTCACTTTTATTTATCAACCTAAGCTTACTTCCCGAAATAAAATACATCATAGGTGCTATGATAATTCTTTTTTTCATAGGAATTAAAGACGATATTTTGATGATAGCTCCATTAACAAAATTATTAGGGCAGATAGCTGCCAGTATAGTTCTTGTTTTGGGAGACTTACACATCACAAATTTACATAATTTTTTAGGTTTATACGAAATAAATAGCTATATAGGTATTCCGCTCACAATTTTTTCAATAATAATTATTACAAATGCCTTAAATTTTATTGATGGAATAGACGGCTTAGCTGCCACAATTACAATAATAATTTCTTCAACTTTTGGCATTTTTTTTTTTCTTGTAGAAGATTATGCTTACTTTACACTTTCTTTAATAATAATTGGATCTCTGTTGGCTTTTATAAGGTTTAATGTTTTTTCTAAAAGCAAAAAAATATTTATGGGAGACACAGGTTCACTTATACTTGGACTTCTTGTTGCAGTTTTGGTTATTAAATTTAATGAAATTAATGCCGAAATTTATACAGAGATACGAGCAAATAGCTATATTGAAGCACCAAGAGATAGTTTTTATATTCGTCCAGCTCCTGTTGTTATTTTTGGAATATTAATAATACCTCTTTACGATATGTTACGAGTAATGTATATTCGTATTTTAAAAAAAAAATCAGTATCCAATCCTGACAAAAATCACATTCATCATATCTGTTTGCGATTTGGACTAACCCATAAAAAGTCAGTTGCGTTAATTGCATTTGTTAATATCTTATTTATTGCATTTTCTTTCTTGCTCGCAGAACATCTATCTTTTTTAAGATTATTATTATTTTTATTTATATTTGCAACATTACTAAGTTGGATTATTTCAGTAATTGTAAAAAAGAAAGAAAAAAACAAAGAGTAATAAAGAAACAAAAAACGCTATTGAATTTCAACTGTATTTCCTTAAAATAAAAATAGATGAAAAATCCATTTCCAGAATCCTTATATTTAAAAAGAAGCCGTAAAAAAGAAGAAGATTTACGTGGAGCATATTTTAGAGATCAAACAGCAATAATTCATTCAACAGCTTTTAGGCGAATGAAACATAAAACACAAGTTTTTTTTGCTCCAGAAAACGACCATATATGTACTCGCATAGAACATGTTATGCACGTGGCAACTATTGCAAAGTCTATTTGCAAAGGGCTAAATCATTATGGTTGGGATTTGAATGCCGAAATGGCTTTTGCTATTGGATTAGGACACGACTTGGGACATGCACCGTTTGGACACGACGGAGAAGCTATTCTAAATAAACGACTCGGTGGTAACTTAGCGTTTATTCATGAGATAAACAGTTATAGAGTAGTGGAATATCTTTCAAATCATGGCAAAGGATTAAATTTAACCTATGGAGTAAAAGATGGAATTATTTGTCATAATGGAGAAAAATATGAACAATTTTTGAAACCAGCAGAAAAACCAAATATACTTGAAGAAATTAAAAATAGGCAAGTAAAACCTTCTTCTTTTGAAGGTTGTATTGTAAGATATTCCGACAAAATTGCTTATCTCGGTAGAGATATTGAAGATGGAATAACAGCAGGATTTATAACACAAGAAGATATTCCTGATAACATAAAAAAAATACTGGGTGAAAATAACAGTCAAATAATTGATACCCTCGTAAATGACATGATACACGTTTCAAAAAACAGAAACGAAATTGGTTTGTCGGACGAAAAATATAAAATGATAATGGAGCTTCGTAATTTTAATTACAAAAACATTTATTTAAGTGATAAAAATATGGCTTTTCCATATACCGAAAATATATTAAACACTATATTTGACTATCTGTTATATAATTACCAAAAAAAAGTTAAAAACTACGACTCATATAAGAACTCTAAAAATAGAGTGTTAAGACATTTTGGGAGATATATTTTTGAAATGAGAAATTTTTATAAACAAGATGAAAAAATTGAAATAATATTAACAGATTTTATTTCGGGAATGACTGATTTATACGCAATTGATGCGATGAAACAAATATCTATACCACGACCAGTAATTTAATTTTGGAGTTTTTTTTGAAAAATAATAAATTAAATATACTTTTGCACACTTATTGTGAATTACAATTTATTAAATTATTTATAGTTGCCTAAAAAATTACCTAACAAACAATTTGCCAAATGAATGAATCTATACTTAATGCCCTAATGCAACTTTTTGCAGTGATAGCCTCAATCAATCCAGATGGAGTGTCGGCTCATGCAAAAACAATTGTAGAAGACTATCTCCGAAGACAATTAAATAAAGAGCTTACAAATAAATATTTGGATTTGTATGACAAATTTGTGGAACAACACAGCAATAAAGGTGATGGAAAGAAAAAACGAAGACGCAGATTGTCAGCAAGTTCGGTTAAGGTTTTAAAAATATGTGAAAATATAAATAAAACATTACATCAAAAGGAAAAATACATTATTCTTATAAGACTGTTGGAATATGTTAACGAAGACGGCGTGATTTCGGAAACAGAAGCAGACTTTATTATAACAGTATCAGACATTTTCAATATTTCGTTAGAAGAATACAGAAACATTAAGGCTTTTGTTATTAATGAAATTGATGAAGTACCAGAGAAAGATAAATTACTACTAATTGACAACAAACCTGAAAATACAGAGCGACCAGAAGGATATGAAAATGTAAAATTTTTATCTAACGAAAATTTAGATGCAAATATTAATGTTTTATATATTGAAAGTATTGAAACATTTGTTTTTACATATATGGGAAATTTCAACCTAAAAATTACAGGTAGAAATATTATGCCAAAGAGAACCTATGTTTTTGATAGTGGCTCAATTATCAAAGGTGGACGTATGCAGCCTGTATATCAGACAGATGTTGCAAGTCATTTCCTATACTCCGACGATGTTCCAAAAGTAAAACTTGTAGCAAACAACATAAGATTCAATTTTAAAAATAGTGAAAACGGTATTTACAAATTTAGTTTTGGAATAGAATCAGGACAACTAATTGGTATAATGGGTGGTAGTGGAGTAGGGAAGTCCACTTTGCTAAATGTTTTAATTGGGAAATACAAATTAACAGGTGGTAAAATTAGTATTAACGGACACAATATTGCAGAAAATAAAGACAAATTAGAAGGACTAATCGGTTATATTCCACAAGATGACCTTTTGATTGAAGAATTAACTGTTTTTCAAAATCTTTATTATAATGCAAAACTTTGTTTTGGTAATTTTTCGGAAGAAGAAATAAATGCAGCAGTAAATAAAGTCTTAAAAGAACTTGATTTATATGTAATTAAACACCTTCAAGTAGGAAGTCCACTCAAAAAATTTATTAGTGGTGGTCAACGAAAAAGGTTAAATATAGCATTAGAACTTATACGTGAGCCTTCTATATTGTTTATTGACGAACCAACTTCTGGTTTATCTTCAATGGACACTGAAATTGTAATGCACTTGCTTAAACATCAGGCACTTAAAGGCAAGTTGCTTGTAGTAAACATTCATCAACCATCGTCGGATATTTACAAACTATTTGATAGAATTTGGATAATGGATAAAGGTGGTCGCCCTATTTATAACGGAAATCCAATTGACGCACTTACATATTTCAAAGAATTAAGTAATTTTGCAGACTCGGATCAAAATGAATGCCCAACATGCGGCACTGTTCACCCCGACCAAGTACTTGAAATAGTTGAAACTAAGATGGTAAATGAATTTGGAGAATATACAGAAGAACGTAAAATGTCTCCAAAAGAATTATACACACTTTACAAAGTAAACTTAGAGAAGGGGGCAAGATATAGAAAGGTTGAAAAATCAGAACTCCCAACTACAAAATTTAAAGTTCCAAACAAATTTACACAGTTCAAGATTTTTTCTATAAGGAATGTTTTGTCAAAATTAACTGACATGCAGTATATTGCAGTAAATGCTTTAGAAGCTCCTGCACTTGCTTTTGTTCTTGCTTTTTTCACTAAATATGTTTCAAGCAACGGCGAATATTTCTTCTCTTTAAATAAAAATATACCAGTATTTCTGTTCATGAGTGTAATCGTTGCCCTGTTTATGGGACTTTCGGTAAGTGCCGAAGAAATTATAAAAGATAGGCGAATTTTGGAACGAGAAAAATTCCTTAATTTAAGTAGATTTAGTTATATTAACTCCAAAGTAATTGTTTTGTTTGCAATATCAGCTATTCAAATGATTATGTTTGTAATAATTGGAAATCTGATACTTAATATAAAAGGAATGACATTTACATATTGGTTTATCCTGTTTTCAACAGCCGCCACTGCCAATTTAATAGGGTTAAATGTCTCATCTGCCTTAAATTCAGTTGTTACAATTTATATTTTAATTCCATTAATTCTTGTGCCTCAAATGATTCTTGGAGGTGCAATGATTGAATACGATGATTTACATACAAGTATTTCGAAAAAGAAATACGTACCAGTTATAGCAGACTTAATGCTCGCTCGATGGTCTTACGAAGCGTTTTGTGTTCAACAATTTAAAAATAATAAATTTCAAAAATATTTTTATGATATTGAAAAAGAAAAAAGTGAAGCTATATTTATCTCATCATATTTGATTACAGAACTTGAAGCAAGACTAAAAAAATGTGAAAAAGGAGTTAAAGATGAGCAATACCAAAAAACAGTGAAAAAATATTTTAGAATACTTACTAATGAGATAGATGCACTTCTTAAGTTGCCTGAATTAGCAAGTATGCAATTTGCACATTTAGAGCATTTTAATTTTGATGATTTTGATGAGAAAGTTATAGAGGATAGCTACAAGTTTTTTGGAGATGTGAGAAAAATTTTCAATATAAGATCATCAGAAATGAATGAAGAAAAGGATAGAGTATTTACTGAACTATCCAAAAAAATTGGAAAAGATAAACTTTTAAAAATGAAAAAAGATTATCATAATGAAAAATTGTCTGATTTTGTATTAGATAAAATGCAAGTTAAACAATACTATGAAACAAATAGTAGACTTATAAGAAAAAAAGACCCTATTTACATGGAACCATTATCAAATTATGGACGATCACATTTTTATTCGCCTGTAAAACAGTTAGGTAATGTTCAAATTGATACTTTTTTATTTAATATGGTAGTAATTTGGTTATCGATTCTAACACTTTATTTAACTTTATACTTTGATTTACTTAAAAAATCATTAGTATTTTTTGGAAACCTGAAATTCAAAACCAAAAAAAATGAACGTATAAAAAAGATAAGACAAAAAAGAGTTAATATACATAAAAAAACAGATAAAAATAAATAAATTTTTATAAATATATAGTAAGTGAAAATGAAATAATAAGTAACTCCAGAATACGTCGTTTTTTTGTTTTTTTATATTTTAATAATCTGCAAATAACGAACTATTTAATGACTTCTTAAATGCTTTCAAAAGGCAAAATAAACGAGTAGCTTGGAGTTAATTATCTTTTCTTTATAGCTACTTAAATACTAACAAGAACAGTTAAATAAAAATAAATAGCTGTTTCATAATTATTAATTATCAAATATTTAATATGGAAGCAATTTTAGATTTTTTCAGTAAAACATTCTATGGAAACCCCATTGGCATGTGGGGTTTAGTTTTGTTAATAATATTAGCAAGTATTGTGTTGGCGAAGGTTATTTTATGGTTTACAAAAAATATTTTTAAAAAGTTAACTAAAAAAACAAAAAGTAAAATTGATGATATTATTATTGATATGCTTGAAGAACCTCTTGCATTTGCAATAATAATTTTTGGAGTGTGGATGGCTTTAAAATTATTAGATCTTAGCAAATTTGGCGATTTAGAAAAACTTATTTCGCAAGCTTATTTTATATTAATAATTTTTGATTTAGCATGGTTGCTAAATCGTTTATTTGCAGCAATAATAAAAGAATATCTTACTCCACTTGTACAAAAATCGGAAACAGATTTAGACGACCAATTGTTACCAATAATAGCCAAAGGAATAAAAGTAACAGTATGGGTGCTTGCAATTATCATTGGCTTAAATAACGCTGGTTACAATGTAGGAGCTTTACTTGCTGGTATGGGTATAGGAGGTTTGGCACTTGCTATGGCAGCAAAAGATACTGTTTCAAACATTTTTGGAGGATTTACTATTTTTACTGACAAACCTTTTACAATTAAAGATAGAGTAAAAGTAGATGGAATTGATGGTATTGTGGAGGAAATAGGAATTAGAAGTACAAGAATACGAACACTTGCAGGTAGATTGGTAACAGTACCAAACTCTAAATTTACAGATAATAAAATAGAAAATGTTAGTTCTGAACCTAATAGAAAGGTTGCTCTTAATTTGGGACTTACTTATGACACAAGTACAGACAAAATTCAAAAAGCAATTGATATTTTAATTGCAATAAATAAAAACACAGAAGCTACCGAAGATAAAACTGTTGCAGGATTTAATGCTTTTGATCCATCAGCTCTGAACATTATTTATATTTATTATATTAAAAAAGGAGAAAGCAACATGTTGGTTCAAACAACTATGAATTTAGAAATTTTGAAACAATTCAATGAAAACAATTTAGAATTTGCTTTTCCAACACAAACAATATTTACTGTAAATGATAAATAATTAGCGATTTATATTGTTTTATTTGAATAATAGTATTAAATCATTTTTTTCAAACAGGGCTTCATTAAAAGTGAAGCCTTGATATTTGAATAACGATTTTTCAAAATTAATTATGCACGACTCATTATTAAAATACAAAATAGCAATAACTTTAATCCCAAAAATTGGAAGTGTAAATGCAAAAAAACTGATAGCTTATGTAGGAAGTGTTGAAGGTGTTTTTAAGGAAAGTAAAAAAAATCTGATTAAAATACCTGGAATTGGTCCAAGTTTGGCAAATAATATTAGTAATCAGACTGTTTTGGGACGAGCAGAGCAAGAAATTGAATTTATTGAAAAACACAAAATTAAACCTCTTTTTTATTTAGATAAAAATTATCCTAACAGATTAAAACAATCGGAAGATAGTCCTGTATTATTTTATTATAAAGGTCGTGTTAATTTTAATGCCTCAAAAGTAATAAGTATTGTTGGTACAAGAAATGCTACAACCAACGGAATTGATAATTGTAATAAACTTATTGATGATTTAAAAAACAGTGGACACAATCCTATAATAGTGAGTGGTTTGGCTTATGGTATTGATATTTGTGCACATAAATCAGCTCTAAAAAACAAGTTAGATACAGTCGCTGTTCTCGGTCATGGATTACATACTATTTATCCTGCAAATCATAGAAGTACAGCTGTTGAAATAACAAAACAAGGGGCTTTATTAACTGAATTTTTAAGTAACAGCAAGATAGAAAGAACAAATTTTGTTAGACGAAATAGGATAATCGCAGGGCTATCAGATGCAACCATTGTTGTTGAATCGGCTTCAAAAGGAGGAGCGTTAATAACAGCTAATATAGCAAACTCTTATAATAGAGATGTTTTTGCTTTTCCTGGACGAACTACTGATAAATACTCTGCGGGTTGCAATCTTCTTATTAAAATTAATAAAGCAGCTCTTATCGCATCTGCAAAAGATTTAGAATATATTTTACAATGGGATACAAAAAAAATACCTTTGCAAACTGAATTATTTAATAACCTAACTACTGATGAACAGCTAATTGTAAATGTTATTAAAAATGAGGAACAAATTAGTATTGATAATATTGCATATAAAACGAAGTTGCAAATTGGGCAAGTAGTTTCTTTACTTTTTAATTTAGAGTTTTCGGGTGTTGTAAAATCTTTACCAGGAAATATGTACACCATAAAAAAGTTTTATTAGCTTTTAGAATGTGAAAAATTTCAGAAAATAAACTAATCAAGTATAATTAAATAAGGCTTATTTTTCAGGTCAAGTGTGTACACTATATATAATTTTGTCGTCCATCTTTTGAACTAATTAGGTGTCAAACTCCACCGAGTTATTTCAATTACTAACCAATTTTTTTCGTATTTCATTAATTTGCTCATCAGTTAAATTACATATTAATTTTATAGCTTCATTTTTATATCCTGCAAGAATACAATTTATTGCAGTTCTCTCAACACCTAATAAGATACCCTCTTGTTTACCTTCTTTTCTCCCCTCTTTTCTCCCCGAAAGTTTACCTTCTTTGTGATGTTGGC
>JAOZTW010000811.1 GCA_029938985.1 Bacteroidales bacterium
GATAAGTGTAATTGGGGAGCGCTAGCGACACAATTACACTTATCGGTAACTGCTACCGGTGTAGTTGTTTTTGGTTTTTGGGTGGGCTTGTTCCGGGTCGCTTCGCTCCCCTACTCAAGCCCACCCAAAAACCAAAAATAATTATCAACCGAGCAAATGTTAGCGTTTTAATTTCCTATTATAAAATTTAAAAGCTGTCGGAAATTCAATTTCATAACATTCAGTTCCAAATTCTATTGCTTTCATAATTGTGTTTTTACGTTTATCAATTAAATTAGGAAAATTTATACCTAAAACTTCATTCAACATATAATTTATTTTATCTCTTTTTTCTTCTGGTAATGACAAGTTTGCTACAAATATATGTGTGTCTGTATTATAGTCTAATAATTCAAGTTCGTTGTAATCCGCTCCATCAGGTTTTAATATATAATCTACTTTTTTTGTTCCTTTTCTATTATTGGTATCAGAATCTACTACGAAAAAATTACTCCATAGCCAATCTTTTTTCCCTTTTTTATCTTTTCTCTTTGATTTTAGAGTCTCGTCAAAATGTTCTAATTCACCATTAAACGATTTATCTAAATCTTTATAGAGACCATCGTTCCATTTTGTCCTAATAATAGCATCTTGGGGGCAAAGTTGAACTTCAGTATATGCACAAAGTCCTTTTTGGCAAAATAGTAAATTCATAACAACATCTCTGTAATATTTATTTGCAGTTGAGTTGTATTTTTGATGTGGTTCATTACTTTTTTCAAATTTATTTTCCCACTCTTTGTATTTAGTTGAAAGTATTTGTGTTTTATTTATCTTTTTCATTTTGTTTCAATTTTCCAATCTAATAATTCAGCTAATTCTTTATACTCATTCCACATTTTTTTTACTTTATCGGGATTAGAATTTTTCTGCTCTTTTAATTTATTAAGTTTAAGTCCTATTTCCGAAAGTTCTAAAAGTTTCTCTTTTCTTGCAAAATTTCCATCATGTTCTAAATCGAATATCTTACTTAAAATCGAATCCCAACGGAGGTACTGAGGTTGAATAAAGTAATTATTAACATGACGCTCGCCTTTATAATATAGGTCTTGTGATAAATAACCTTCTTCGTCAAATTTAAACTCTACAATCTCCCAAGGTTCAAATGACGAAGCTATAATTGGGGAATGTGTAGCTATAAAAAACTGGGCTTTGGGTGCTAACTCTGTATAAAAATTAATTATTTCTTGTTGTATATCTGGATAAAAGGAACGTTCTGGTTCATCAATGAGAATAATAGACTTATCAGTATTTAATTTTAACAAGGGGGTTGCTGTAAGAATTAATTGTTTTGTCCCTGTACTCCAATAGTTATTAGGTATTTCATCGCCATTTTTTTGATGTATTTTTATAAATTTTAAATCATCGGCTGATTTAAAATCGGGTTCAGGTTGAATTTCTAAATTAAATCTATTCAATATTACATTTAACTTATCAGCTAATGGTTTTAGAGGATTAGGATTTTCTTTATTCCATTTGTTCAATTCTTCAATAAGTTTTTCTGCATCAAGCATTTGTTTTTGTAACTTATTTGTTAATTTCGTTGTGAAATTTCCTTTCGAAACTCCAAATTCCTGAATATCCTTTAATATATTATCCCAAATATCTCTTACATTGTTAAACTCAAAATCAAAGAATTTGAATTTAAGACTATTGGTATTTTTAATATTATTAGCTATTATTTCATTTTTTGGATTATGGAATACATTTAAGTCGCCTTTTGTTTCTTTAAATAGTATTTGATTGAAATTTGTATTTATCTCGGCAGGGAATGAAATCAACACGTTTGAATCGCCATAATATCTTGATAAAAAACTTTTTACATTTTTTACTTTTGTTGTTCTTTTAGCATTTTTCTTATCAAAAATAGCAGAAATTTCACCTTTATTTATTCTGATATGTCTATTGTGATTATTTGGGAAATGTGTTTCTGCAGTTATATCAATCATACTATTATTTGCATAATTTGCATCAATTATTTCATAACTAATAATAGTGCGAATTAAATTTAGTACGGTAGATTTTCCTGTTCCACTTTGTCCAATAAAACAAACTTTTTCAAGCGGTTTACCTGCTTTTGAATGTCCGTGAGGATAAGTTAAATCAATTGTAAAATTTTTAAATTGATTATAATCATTAATTATTATTTTACTTATTTTCATTTTTTCGATATTAATTATGTTGTAATCTTAGAACTTTGTTTTTTTAGAGGGATGGTATTTTATTATTACTTTCATTTTAGCAAGTTGGTAAATATCAGTAAGATATTAAAGTTAGAAAATAAAAAAATCTTTTTTTTACTTTTTTTATCAAGCAATTATGAGTAATATCTAAATTGAGCGATTATATATTTAGTTTTAGTAAATTGTGAATTTTGGACT
>JAOZTW010000189.1:0-4538 GCA_029938985.1 Bacteroidales bacterium
TACTATTTTGGTAATTACATTTGTAATTATCTTATTATAAGTGTTTTATAATGCTATTTAATAGTATATAAGTAAAATTAATTTTATAAATTATTGATAATCAATATAAAATGAAAGCAAAAACTGTAGTTAATAAACATCACAATTAAATACAAATTAAATGAAAGTAGATAATAAATACTATCAAACTGTGTGGATGGAAGGAACAAGTATTTATATGATTGAACAGAACTTGTTACCGTTTGAGTTCAAAATATTTGAATCTAAAAACTATTTACAGACTTGTGACGCAATTAAAACTATGATAGTTAGAGGTGCAGGCGGAGTTGGAGTATCGGCAGGTTTTGCAATGGCACAAGCTTCTATTGAAGCAAGTAATTTATCGAAAGAAAAATATAATAATTATGTATATACTGCCTTAAAAAATATCCAAGCTACAAGACCAACAGCTCAAAACCTATTTATGGCAAGTGATAAGGTTTATGAAAAATCTTTGATTTCGAGTGAAGAAGCTATTTTAGAAGCCCAAAAAATAGCAAAAGAAGATGCTTGGGCAAGTAAAAAAATTGGAGAATATGGAAATGAAATAATAAAACCTAATTCAAAAATTGCAACTCATTGTAATGCGGGCTGGTTGGCTTTTGTTGATTATGGAACAGCTTTATCTCCAATATATAAGGCAAATAAAGAGGGTAAAAATATATTTGTTTGGGTTGACGAAACAAGACCGAGAAGTCAAGGGGCAAGATTAACTGCATGGGAATTAAGAAACGAAAATGTACCTCATAAAATAATTGCAGATAATGCAACTGCACATTTAATGTCGAGAGGAGAAATTGACCTTATAATAACTGGTGCCGATAGAATAGTTGCAAATGGTGATACTGCAAATAAAATAGGAACTTTGGAAAAAGCAATTGCTGCAAATTACTATAATATACCATTTTATATAGCTGCACCTACCTCTACTTTTGATATAAAAACCAAAACAGGAAAAGATATTATTATAGAGGAACGTTCGGAAGATGAAATACTTTATCAAAAAGGTGTTAATTCCGATAACAAAATTGAAAAAATACTTGTTGCATCACCAGGTTCAAGAGCTTTTAATCCTGCTTTTGATGTTACGCCTGCTGAATTAATTACTGGGATTATTACAGAGAAAGGAATAATTAAACCAGAAAATATAAGTGAAATATTTTAATTCTATTATTAAAAGAAAAAAAATTAACTCCAACCTACTTGTTTATTTTGCCCTTTTAAAAATTTTAAGAAGTTATTAAATAGCTCGCTATTTGCAGATTATTAATTTATTAAAGAACAAAAAAACGGCGTATTCATGAGTTATTTATTATTTCTTTTTCACTAATAATATTGTGGAAATAAAATTTTATTTCCACAATATAAATTTCAATTTTTAAACTTCCTTATTTTTTTCACATTAATCAATTGTTTTCGCTCTCCTAAAATACGACCTAAAAATTGATAATTATCAGAATAATCTAAATAAATTTTTATAAGAGTAAGTATAGGTATTGATAAAATCATTCCTGAAATCCCCCATAAATATCCCCAAATAAAAAGGCTAATTATTATAAATATTGTGTTAATAGAAAAACTTTTACCCATAAAAATAGGTTCTAAAATACTACCAAACAATATTTGCGTACTTGTTAAACAAAGAGCAAATAAAGCCCATGCAGCCATAGTATCTATTTGTAAAAATCCAAAAATGGCAACAACAATTGTACTTGCAACAGAGCCAAGAAGTTGTATATAATTAACTATAAAAGTAATAAATCCCCAAAAAAGCGGAAAATCTACATCAAAAATATAGGCTATAACAGTAAAAAAAACTCCAGTAAATAAACTCACTATAGTTTTTACCCTAAGAAAAACTCCGAGAGATTTCACTACCTCTTCAAACATTTCTACATAATTATTCGTTCTACCACCTGAAAATTGTTTTATTTTTTGCTTGTAATGCAATGTACTACTGAGTACTAAAAAAAAGAAAAATAATGTTATAAATAAGGATTGTACAAAATTTTTAGCAGTTCCAAGAAGAGATTTAATGGCATTTCCAAAACCTTTTGAAGTAACAACATTTTCAATATTATCTTTAACAAAATTGCTGTCATCCTCAATTATTTCTGTACCAAGCCAAATTTCAGCCTTCGATATTACTGGATTAATTTTTTCTGTAAATTGAGTACTTATTTTATCACTTTCACTAAGTATCTGTTTTGTTGTATCTTCTATAAGCCAAGAAATCCCTCTTGCAGATATAAAAACAAACAGAAATATTACTATTAGTGTTACAAAATATGGTATTTTAATTTTTTTAAATTTTTGTAAAACAGGTAAAACGAGAAGTGTTAAAAACAATGCAAATGCTAATGGAATAAATAAGAATGCTAATGTTTTTAGCAAATATGCAATTAGTATTATTAAAAATATTGCTAAAATTATTTTTATTATTTTGATATTTTTTTCCATAGTTATTCTTTTGTGAACTTGATTTATTTAAAGTGTTTTTTATGTTGTAAAATATATATATTATTAAAATAAGAAATTAAAATTCAGATAACTCCATATTATCTTTACTTAGTTTTATTACATTTTTACCGTTTTGTGTAAAAAACAGAAGCCCTTTGTTCATTGCTGTTTTGTCGGCACCAGATTCATAACTTAGTCCCGCAACTGCTCCATAAATTGTGTAGTCTTTATATTCTGAAAACAATTTCTTAAATTTTGGAATTTTTTTATTACAAAAATCTCTTATATCTTGTTTTTCAAGCTTATATTTAATTTCAACTATCAAAATTTTATTCGAATTAGTTAAAACAACATCATATTCAGCTTCCAAATTTAAGCTATTTATTCTTCTGTTTTTATTGAGTTCGCTTATTTCATATTGTACTCCATTGATAAAAAAATTGTTTGCAAAAAAAAGACGAAAAGAATTCTCCGCAAATGCTCCATTGCTTCTTCCAATACCGCCTACTTCGCTTTGTAGTCTATCCATGTTTTTTTGCCCAAACTGAATTTTATTTAACATCTTTTCAAATTTTAAATCTGCTTTTTTTGATTTTTTATCATATTTATCCCAGCGTTTTAAATTTGCTTCATGTTCTTTTTCACGTTTTTTTTCACGAGCTTCACGTTCAGCACGCTCACTTTCACGTTTTTTTTCACGTTTTTTTTCACGAGCTTCACGTTCAGCACGCTCACTTTCACATTTTTTTTCACGTTTTTTTTCACGTTCTTTACGTTCTTTACGCTCTCTTTCACGTTCTTTTTCTCGAGATTCACGTTCTTTTTCTCTAGCTTCACGTTCTTTTTCACGAGCTTTACGTTCTTTTTCACGAGCTTCATTAGTCTCTCTTTGAAAAATAATCAGTTTATCAAGTGTTGTTATAATATCTTTAATAGTACGTTCATTCGTTTCCATATTTTTTTAGTTTAAAATATATAAAGACAATTTTTTTTCTATTTAATAGCTTAGAAATTAGAAGATAATAATTCTACTTCCAAAATTATTTGGTTGCATAAGACATATTAAAATAAGAAATTAAAATTCAGATAACTCCATATTATCTTTACTTAGTTTTATTACATTTTTACCGTTTTGTGTAAAAAACAGAAGCCCTTTGTTCATTGCTGTTTTGTCGGCACCAGATTCATAACTTAGTCCCGCAACTGCTCCATAAATTGTGTAGTCTTTATATTCTGAAAACAATTTCTTAAATTTTGGAATTTTTTTATTACAAAAATCTCTTATATCTTGTTTTTCAAGCTTATATTTAATTTCAACTATCAAAATTTTATTCGAATTAGTTAAAACAACATCATATTCAGCTTCCAAATTTAAGCTATTTATTCTTCTGTTTTTATTGAGTTCGCTTATTTCATATTGTACTCCATTGATAAAAAAATTGTTTGCAAAAAAAAGACGAAAAGAATTCTCCGCAAATGCTCCATTGCTTCTTCCAATACCGCCTACTTCGCTTTGTAGTCTATCCATGTTTTTTTGCCCAAACTGAATTTTATTTAACATCTTTTCAAATTTTAAATCTGCTTTTTTTGATTTTTTATCATATTTATCCCAGCGTTTTAAATTTGCTTCATGTTCTTTTTCACGTTTTTTTTCACGAGCTTCACGTTCTTTTTCACGAGCTTTACGTTTTTCTCTATCTTTTTCTCTATCTTTTTCTCGTTCTTTTTCTCGAGATTCACGTTCTTTTTCTCTAGCTTCACGTTCTTTTTCACGAGCTTTACGTTCTTTTTCACGAGCTTCATTAGTCTCTCTTTGAAAAATAATCAGTTTATCAAGTGTTGTTATAATATCTTTAATAGTACGTTCATTCGTTTCCATATTTTTTTAGTTTAAAATATATAAAGACAATTTTTTTTCTATTTAATAGCTTAGAAATTAGAAGATAATAATTCTACTTCCAAAATTATTTGGTTGCATAAGACATATTAAAATAAGAAATTAAAATTCAGATAACTCCATATTATCTTTACTTAGTTTT
>JAOZTW010000189.1:4638-8636 GCA_029938985.1 Bacteroidales bacterium
TTTTTTGCCCAAACTGAATTTTATTTAACATCTTTTCAAATTTTAAATCTGCTTTCTTTGATTTTTTATCATATTTATCCCAACGTTTTAAACTTGCTTCATGTTCTTTTTCACGTTTTTTTTCACGGGCTTCACGTTCTATACGTTCTTTTTCACGTTCTTCACGTTCTTTTTCACGAGCTTGATTAGTCTCTCTTTGAAAAATAATCAGTTTATCAAGTGTTGATATTATATCTTTAATAGTACGTTCTTTATTCTCCATCGTTTTTTAGTTTGGTATTTTTACAAAGGTAATACTTTTTCTATTTAATAGGTTAGTAATTAGAAAATAAAAATCGTATTTCCAAAAGATTGTATAAAATAGAGGGTTGCAAAAACATCAATTATTACATTTTATCATTAATCGCTATGTATGAATCTTGATTCTATACAAAAATATTAAAATACAAAAAGGTTATCCTTACAATTAGACATCTCTTATATGCAACGATTTTGTATGTAAAACATCAATATTTTACACAAATTTAATCGTCCAACTTCCAAGGATAACCACAAAACACATTCTATTCAACTGAGATTACCAATTCATCTTTTTCTTTTTCGTAACCAACTATTAATTTCGAGCCTTTTTTAGGATTTTGTTCTATAATAACCATAGCCAAAGGGTCTTCAATATATTTTTGAATAGCTCGTTTTAACGGTCTTGCTCCATATTTTTGGTCAAGTCCTTTTCTTACAATATAATTTTTTGCTTCGTCCGATATTTCAAATTCAAAATTAGTCTCTTTCACTCGATTCATAAAGTCAATCATTTCAATATCAACAATTTTATAAATATTATCTTCTGTAAGAGTATTAAAAATAATAACATCATCAAGCCTGTTTAAAAACTCTGGAGTAAATGCTTTTTTTAGTGCTTTCTTTAAAATCCCTTTATTTTTTTCATCTACATTTTCATCAGACCCAAATCCAACACCACGACCAAAATTCTGTATTTCTCTTGTTCCAATATTAGAAGTCATTATAATTACAGTATTTTTAAAATCAATTCTACGCCCCGAACTATCAGTTAATTGTCCTTCATCTAAAACTTGAAGTAAAATATGAAAAATATCTGGATGTGCTTTCTCTATTTCGTCTAACAAAACAACAGAATAAGGTTTACGTCTCACTTTTTCAGACAATTGTCCACCTTCTTCGTATCCAACATATCCTGGAGGTGCACCAATAAGTCGAGAAACAGCAAATTTTTCCATATATTCACTCATATCTATACGGATTATTGAATTAGCAGAATCAAACAAAAATTCCGCCAACTTTTTTGCCAATAAAGTTTTTCCAACTCCAGTAGGTCCCAAAAAGACAAACGAACCAATAGGTTTGTTTGGATCTTTCAAGCCAGCTCTATTTCGTTGAATTGCTTTTACAATTTTTTCAACAGCAAACTCTTGTCCTATAACTTTGCTGGTTAACGATGATTTCATTTTCATAAGTCGTTGAACTTCTGCTTGTGCTATTTTGGACACAGGAACACCAGTCATCATTGCAATAACCTCTTCTATGTGAGTTACATCAACCATTTCTCGGTTTTCCAACAGGTTATTTTCCCATTTGCTTTTTTCTTTATCTAATTTATGAAGTAATGCCTGTTCTCTATCTCTAAAACTTGCAGCAACTTCAAAACTTTGATTTTTTACTGCTTCAATTTTTTCGAGCCTAATATCTGCAATTTGTTTTTCAATAATATCAATTTTTTTAGGAACTTCAATCTTTGAAATATGCACACGTGAACCTGCTTCGTCCAATATATCAATTGCTTTATCAGGTAAAAGTCGGTCGCTAATGTATCGTTCTCCAAGTTTAACACAAGCTTCAAGTGCGTCATCTGTATAAAACACATTGTGATGTTCTTCGTAACGGTCTTTTATATTTTTAAGTATTTCAATACTCTCTTCAATATTTGTTGGCTCAACCATTATCTTTTGAAAACGACGTTCCAAAGCTCCATCTTTTTCTATATATTGTCTAAATTCGTCAAGTGTTGTAGCTCCAATACATTGTATTTCGCCTCTGGCAAGTGCTGGTTTTAACATGTTTGAAGCGTCCAAAGAACCACTTGCTCCACCTGCGCCAACAATGGTATGAATTTCATCTATAAATAAAATTACATTTACAGCTTTTGTTAGTTCGTTTATTATTGATTTCATTCTTTCCTCAAACTGACCTCTATATTTTGTGCCAGCCACAATTGTCCCCAAATCAAGAGTTATTACACGTTTGCCATACAAAATACGAGAAACTTGTTTACTAACAATTTTTAGTGCAAGTCCTTCTACAATAGCAGATTTACCTACACCTGGTTCTCCAATTAAAATTGGATTATTTTTTTTACGTCTGCTCAAAATTTGAACCAAACGTTCTATTTCAATTTCTCTACCCACTATTGGGTCTAATCTATTTTCGGCGGCAGCAAGAGTTACATCAACGCCAAAATTATCAAGTACAGGTGTTTCAGTATCATTTTCTTTCTTTTTATTGCCAGATTTTGACTTAGATACAGGACGACGTGGTTTTGGTTTTTCGTCCTCTTCGTCATCGGTCTCTTCAATATCGCTTTTTGATTGTGGCGACAGCTTCAACTCTTCTTTAAATTGGGAATAACCAAGTTTTTTGGACTTCAATAATTCACTAACTAAGTTTTTGTCTTCTCTCATTATTGCTAAAATTAGGTGTTCGGGTATAATTATTTCACTTTTTAACGATTTAGCTTCCAAGTGTATCAATTTTAATATTCTTTCAGTAGATTTTTTAACCTGTAACTCATTCTCATCTTTAATTATTGATCTTTCTTTTATTTGTTCTTCAATTTGTCGTTTTATAATATTCAAATCTATTCCATTATAAACCAATACTTGTAGAACATTATTGTCGCCATCACGCAATATGCCAAGAAAAATATGAGCAGGACTCAAATTACGATTTCCAAGTCTTAAAGCTTCTTCTTTACTATATTCTATAATATCTTTTACTTTTTGTGATAATTTTGTATTCATTTGTTAATTATAATATTTTAATATGTCTGATGTGGCTAAATAATTGTATTTTAAGAAAAACGCATATCAAACTTATTTATTATTTCTATAAATTCGTTGGGAAGTTTTGTATTTGCAAAATCCAATATTTTTTTAGGTATTTTTTTATAATAAGCAATTGCTATACTGCCAGTTATGCAGGCAATTGTGTCGCTATCGCCACCTATCGAAATTGCTAATCTAATTGCATCTTCGTAGTTTTTACTTTCCAAAAAAGCAATAACTGACTCCGGAATCGAACCTTGACAACTTACATGAAACTTGTATGTTGGGCGAATATTATCTATGGTTCTCGTTAATTCATAATTAAAAGTTTCTGTAATATATTTTTTAATTTCTGATTTAGTTTTTCCTGTTTTTGCCAAAAATATTGCCGAAGCAACTGCTTGGGCTCCTTTTATTCCTTCTTGATGATTATGAGTTATTTCCGCTGATTCTTTTGCTTTTTGCAACACCTCTTTTATTGTATTAAAAGCAAAACCAACAGCACTTACTCGCATTGCAGAACCATTTCCCCAACTATTGTATGGTTTTGGATTAGAATTATTTAACCATTTTATAAAAGATGAGCCAAAACCTCTTTTTTTGTATTTTAATCCGTATTTTTGCAAAGTTTCTACATAATTTTTATTGTGTAAAATACAATCTGCAATTGCAATAGTTAAAATAGTGTCATCAGTAAAAATACAGTTATCATTAAATAATTCAAATTCAGTTGTTTTAATATTATTTTTTTCATAAATAGAACCAATTATATCGCCAGCAATAGCTCCAATAATTGTATTTGATTGTTTGTTTATTTCCATTTTATTTTTTTTCAAAAATACATAATTTTTTATAAAATAATAATTAAACAAAAAGTAAATTTATTTTTTTATAAAAATATTTTATTAAAACAATGATATT
>JAOZTW010000190.1 GCA_029938985.1 Bacteroidales bacterium
TTTTCATAGAATTATAAATTTTTATTATTAAAAAATAGCATGCAACAGCCCTGCAACCTAAAGGACGGGGCTACTGAAAAAATCAGAAAACCTGATTCACTTTAATATAAAAAAAATGAATACTATTATGTTGTAAAAAAAATATAAATAAATATAAGTTGTAAAGCAATTCCTAATTCTTAATTCTTAATATTTCTTCTACAAGTTTTTCTCTTTTTACTTCTGATTGTACTCGTTCTCGCCACTCTTTTTTATTTGTTATTTGACTGGCAAGTTCTTTACCCAATTTTAGGTTACGAACGGTTACAACTCCTTTATTATATTCATTTTCACCGAGTAATATCGCAATTGGACAGTTTTTTTTGTCTGCATACGAAAGTTGCTGTTTTAAATTTTTTCTCGAACCATAATAAACTTCGACTGCTATGTTATTCTGTCGCAAATTATTTGCAATTTTTTGATACTCAATCATTAAGTTATCATCAAAAGCGATAATAATTACAGGACCTTCCGCTAATTCTGTTATTTGATTTGTTAGAGTAAGAATTTCTGCAAGTCTATCAACTCCAATTGAAGCACCAACAGCTGGCACTTTCATTCCAAGTGATTTCTCCACTAATCCATCGTATCTGCCTCCTCCACAAATAGATCCAACTTTTCTTTTTCGTCCTTTTTTATCTTTATAAGTACCAACATATTCTACTTCAAAAATCGGTCCAGTATAGTAACCCATTCCCCTTATTAATGTAGGGTCAAAAATTACTCTTTGCTCATCAAAATCAAGAGTTGTAAGTATTTCGTCAATTTTTATTAATTCTTCAACGCCTTCTTTATATATCTGATTTTCTATTTTTTTGTTATTTAGTTTTTCTAAAATATTTTTTCTTAGTCCAGTTTCTTGAAAATCGTTTAAAAAACTCATTATTTGTTCAATAAATTCATTTTTTATATTTAAACCTTCAATTTTTGCTCCCGATTTTTTATCAATTCTACCTTGTGCCAATTCTTCTTTTACTCCTTGTGTACCAATTTTATCTGTTTTATCAATAATTCGCATAATATTTTGTTCATCTGCATCTTCGGTTATACCAATAGAGAGCAACAAACCTTTAATTATCTTTCTATTATTAACTTTTACAATATAATTTTTTCTTTTTAATCCTATTTCCTCTAACGCATCAGCAAGAATCATACAAGCTTCTGCATCGGTTGTAACATTGTCTGTTCCAACAGTATCAAAATCAATTTGCCAAAATTCACGAAATCTACCAGGGTCTAATTTTGCTTCAAATCTAAAAACTTGCCCATATTGGTAACGACGCATAAGAGGTGTTTTTCCTTCTTTAACTTGCTTGTGTTTGTGCATATCCCAAAGACTTTCAGCATATAAGCGAGCAAGCGGTGCTGTTAAATCGTAACGCATTGTTAAAAAATGGTTTTCCATAACAACATTATTTTTTTCATCTCTAATTTCTGTACCTTTGTTATCAAATTTTAGTTCTAATTCTGGGTTTTTAAACGAATATACTCCTTCGGCAAGTTCGTTTGAATCAGGAAGATATTTTCCTAAACATTCAGAATATTCCAAAACTGGAGTATCGTGGTGTTCAAAACCGTATTTTTTATATACTTTTTTTGCTGAATTTATTATTTTCCAACGTAACTGATTTAGATTTACATCTATGTCTCTAAATCCTTTAATTTTTCTTGGGTAACTCATATTTATTTTATTTTGTTTGTTTTATTTGTTTTAATTGTTTGTAAAAATAAAAAAAAGGGATGTTTTTGGCATATTAAAACACCTTAATAATTTTGTTATTTTGTTGCAACTCCGTAAATAATATAGTGTTTATTTGGACTTTTTAATTTATCAAAAATTATAGTATCAATTTTTCCAAGGAAATTTCTTTGATTATTTGTTCTACCTAAGGCTCCGAGATAACCACAAGTTTGATATTCAACTTTGCAAAAATTTTGAAATAACTTGTCTATTTCATCTAAACCAACATACCTCCAGCTTTCACCCCATTTAACAAATTTTTTCCTGAGTGTTTTATGTAAATTACCTCCTTGCAAATTCTCAACAAAAAATAGTTTGCCTCCTTTTTTCAGAGCTTTATAAATTTGCCTAAGCATTAATTGCTGTGCTTCAAAATTATTATTACGACCTACTCCTCCTAACACAGATTTAAAAATTATAATATCAAAAGCATCTGTATAGGGTATTGACGTAGCGTTTATTGCGGCATAGCTTATGTTTTTACTTGCATCAGGATATTTTCCATGTAATATTTCAGCATTTTTCTCTGGATTTTCCAAATCGGAACACATTACTGTATGTCCTTTTATTGCAAGATACAAACTTAATCCACCACTTCTTTCTCCAATGCCTAAACAATTAGATTTTGTACTTTGAAGATGTTTTTCCCAAATATTTAATGCTTTTGACCAATTTTGAATATCCCATTCAAAATAATTTTTCAATTGTTCTTTTGTATAACTCATAGTTTGTTTTATAAAAAATTATCAACTCGCTTGTGTTTGTGCATATCCCAAAGACTTTCTGCATACAGGCGAGCAAGCGGTGCTGTTAAATCGTAACGCATTGTTAAAAAATGGTTTTCCATAACAACATTATTTTTTTCATCTCTAATTTCTGTACCTTTGTTATCAAATTTTAGTTCTAATTCTGGGTTTTTAAACGAATATACTCCTTCGGCAAGTTCGTTTGAATCAGGAAGATATTTTCCTAAACATTCAGAATATTCCAAAACTGGAGTATCGTGGTGTTCAAAACCGTATTTTTTATATACTTTTTTTGCTGAATTTATTATTTTCCAACGTAACTGAATTAGATTTACATCTATGTCTCTAAATCCTTTAATTTTTATTGGGTAACTCATATTTATTTTGTTTGTAATTATTTTGCAAAAATAAAAAAAAGGTATGTTTTACAAATGTAAACATACCTTAAAATTAAATTTTAACATTTATTAGTTTAATTTTTCACATATATGAAATTTTTAACTAAAATAATGTATTGAGTATAATTAGTTTTTCCTGCAATATTATTTATTTTTTTTGCTTGTTTATCCAATAGTTAGTATGAAATTCGTGAAGCTTAATGTCAGTTGAGTTAAAAAAAATATATTTGATAACCAATTGTCCAAAACCAGTTTAATCCATTGTTGTAGTTTGTATTATTATGTTGAAAATATTTTAGACCTGTGCCAAGATAAAATGCTCTATACATATAAAAATTAAGCCCAAATGAATAGTAAAATTTATTAATTGGAGTAAAACGTTCTAAGGTATTAGCACACAAAATATTTAATTCTATTGAATTATTTTTCAACTTGTTTTCATACAATAAAACTCCAGCTCCTATACCAGCCTCATTATTTGCTTTATAAGTAGTTAGATTAAATATTAAGTCATTATTTCCATATACCAATTTGAGGTTTATTTTGTCGTTAAGCCAAAAAATGAACCGAGCATTTCTTGACCTTAATATTATATCTTCCGAGGTTAATGAAAGATTCATAAAATCAGAGCCGAGTCCAATACCTATTCTATTTTGTTGCGAAAATATAGTATTTGAAATAAAAAATACAAAGAAAAGTAGTATTATTTTGTGTTTCATATCAATGATATTATTTATATAAACAAGTTTTTTATCAGTTACTATGTTTTTGGGTATGGATTGATTAATCGCTCATTCTGCACAGGGCTTTAGCCTTTTTAATGCTCAGACTATAAAGGGTTAAAGCTTGGAGTTATATTTTTTTAAAACTTGTTTGGTCATCTTTAATTTTCTGCTTCCAATATTTTATTTATTAATATAAAAAATTCCTTTTTTTTAAAAGGTTTAATTAAATAATCATTGCAACCTGCCTGCAATGCTTTTTTTATTTCGTCTTGAAATGCAAAAGCTGTTAGGGCAATAATTGGTAAGTTTGGAAAATTTTTTCTTATTATTCTTGATGCCTCATAGCCTGTCATTTCGGGCATTTTTAAATCCATTAACACAAGGTCAAATGATTGTTTGTTTACCATATCAACAGCCAATTTTCCATTTAGTGCATGAAATAAATTTGCATTACTGGTTTCTAATATTTCGGAGATATAAATATAGTTAATAATTTCATCTTCCGCAATTAAAATATTTTTTCCTTCTAAATTATTTTGATTATCCATAGTTTATTAAAATATTTACTCAAATTAGTAGTTGTATAGTTAATTTTTGGCGTTTTTCATAAGTGTAAAGCACAAGGCATTTTTATTTTTTAAATACCGCAGTTTACTATTGTAAATGAGGATTTTAAAATAATCAAAATAACGCTGTAATTTGCATTTATGAAAAATACCTAATTTTGACAGTCCTGAATTTTAACATATTAGTTTATTTTGATTTAATAAAAAGTAAAACAAACGCCTAAGGCATATTAAAACAAATTATTAAATTATTTGGCGTTTTTCACGAGTATCAATTTCTTCGTTACTTTTGAGATATTAAAATGCTCATTTGCAGAAGTAAACTTTAATTCTAATGTTTCAAAAAAGCCTTGAGCTTGACATTCGTGAAAAACGTCAATTATTTATTTTAATATGACTAACATAAAATTGAGTATCAAAATTATTTGTAAAAGTATAAAGATTTTATTATTTTTGAAAAATTTTTATAAAATATATTTTAAAAAACATTTTTAACAGAATCTAAATTATTATATAATGAAAATATTACATACTTCTGATTGGCATATTGGTAGAAAATTATATAACAACGAATTAAAATATGATTTGTTTTTGTTTTTCGATTGGTTGATTGAAACTATTAATAATCAAAATATTGATGTTCTAATAATTGCTGGTGATGTTTTTCAAATAGCATATCCGTCAAACGAATCTCTCAAAATTTATTATAATTTTTTGATGCAAATCAATGACTCTTTTTGTTCACATGTTTTTATTATTGGCGGTAATCATGATGCTAAATCTACGCTTGATGCTCCAAAAGAAATTTTACAAAAAATGAATATTTATGTAATTGGCGGAGCTGATGAAAATATTAATAACCAAATTTTTGAAGTAAAAGATAATGATAAAATTGGCTTTGTGCTTTGTGCTATACCATATTTAAGAGATAAAGATATTCGTCAATCGGTGGCAGGAGAAGGACACGAAGATAGGAAGAAAAAAATTAGAGATGGAATAGCAAATTATTTTCAGTTAGTAGCCGATAAAACAGAAGTTTATAAATCAAATAATATCCCAATTATAGCTACTGGACATTTGTTTGTAAACGATTCTAAATCTTCGTCTGATGAAGAAAGAGAATTATATATTGGTAGCCTTCAACAAATTAGTGCAAATAATTTTCCTCCAGAGTTTGATTATATAGCTCTTGGACATATTCATCGCCCACAAAAAGTTACTGATAAAATTATTTATTCGGGAAGTCCACTACCAATGAGTTTTAGTGAACGAAATCAACAAAAATCTGTTTGTATTATTGAAACTGTTGATAACAAGTTGGTAATAAACAAACTCGATATTCCAAAATTTAGAAATATTATGCTTTTTAAAGGTTCGTTTCTAAATATTACTAACAAAATTAATAGCTTTAAAGACGACGGCAAACAAAAAGCATGGGCTGAAATAGAAATTATTGAAGAAAAATTTAATCCAGACCTAAGAATTATGGCAGAAAAATATATAGAAACAATTGATAATCTGGAAGTTTTAAATTATAAAATATTGTTTAATGATAAAATTGAATCAATAAACGATTTGATAGAAGAACCAGATTCGCTGAAAGATATTTCTAAAACAGAAATATTTGAACGTTTATTAATTAAAACAAATACTGAAAATCCAGATGAATTAAAAAATACTTTTAACGAACTAATTGAAGAATTAGAAATTAAGAATTAAGAATTACACCTTAAAATTTAATTATTTAAAAAAATGAAATTTATAGCATTATTAATAATTTTTCTACTTGGTTGGAGTATTTACAACTTGGTTTCTAAAAAAAAGCATTTTTTAGAAATCATTGGATTTTCATTTCTGATAGGACTTGGAACTCTCACTATTTTAATGTTTTATTTAAATATTTTGGGTATAAAATTAAGCTCTACCAGTTTGTTAATAGTTTCAGTACTGTCTGTTTTTGGGACAAATTATAAGTTTTTTATCAAACCAAAAAAAGAGCTTGAAAAGATTAAAAATATTAATGTTAAAGAATTATTTTTTATCGGAAATATTAATGTTGTTTGGATTGTATGTGTAGCAGCAGTAATATTTTTGTTGTTCGTAATAACAAAAAAATCACTTTTTTGGACAACCACAGCTCACGATGCAATTACCTCTTTCGATTTATATGCCAAAGCAATAGCTCACGAAGGAAAATTAATTAACAGCCTAATATTAGAAAAAAGTGTTGGTTTTGGTGTGGCATACCCACCTTTGTACAGTTTTGCATTGTCTTATACTTATATGCTTGGTTTTGAGACTTCAAAAATAATTCCAGCTCTAATTTTTATTTCTTTTGTAATATCTTTTTACTCATTAATTAGTAAAAACTCAAATGCCACACTTGCTATTTTTGTAACATTAATTTTGATAATTTCTCCTGAAATTATTGCACAAAGTGCTATAAATACTACAAGTGTTCCAAATGCTGTTCTTGCTTCACTTGGAATAATTTTATTAATAACTTGGTACAATACAAATGATAAGAGTTATTTTTTGCTTTCAATTATTTTTTTAATATTAAATGTTTGGACACGAAGCGAGGGAATTATTTATGTAGCAGGAACCATAGTTTTACTCTTTTTATTTGATAAAAAAAGAATTTCATATAAATACAAAATCATTTATGCAGTACTCACTATTTTACCATTTGTAGTTTGGCAAATATTCCTAAAAATTAACCACGATGTGATGGATTCTTTTGTGCAGGTAAAATATATTTACACACCTGTTTTAAATTTAAAACAAATAATATATATTGTTAAATACATTTTTCTCAATTTATTGCAACGTGCATATTTTGGGCTTTCAGCTTATATATTCGTAGTAATTTTGGCTATTAATATAATAAAAATAATTAAAAAAAGAGAAAATTTATTTTTACTTTGTATTATTATAGTCTCACTTTTTTTGTACATGGTTTTACTTAACCAGTTAGAACTTAGACACGACAACCTTACAAACATATTAAAACACTCTGCAAAAAGATTCGTTTTTACAACTATAATTTTAATGTGGGCTTATGTTAGCACAAGTAAAATTGTTGTGGAGTTGTTCAACAAAATTGAAAAAAAATTGAGCTTTAAGGTGCAAACCAATTCCTAATTCTTAATTCTTAATTCCTAATTTCTAATTTCTAAATCTTTAATTTTAAAAAAATGAGAACATTTATTGCAATTAGTATAGCGTTTATAGTATTCGGATTAGCTGGCTTTTATGTTTATGATAGAGTTGTATTAGCATTTGCAGACACATTTGTTACTTCAATCCCCGTATTAATAATTTATATTTTTGTATTAGCTTCTTTTTTTGTTGGTAAAATACTTGAACGTTCGTCTATAAATTTGTTTAACACAATATTAATTAAAATTGGTTCTGTAGGGGCTGGTGTGTTTTTGTACGCATTTATTTCGGTAGTATTAATTGATTTTGTTAGACTTATAAATTATATTATTCCTTTTTATCCAACTTTTATGACAGCAAATATTGAAAAAACCAAACTTATTGTTGGATTAATTGATGTAGGTATAGTGTTTGTTATATGCACTATTGGATACCTAAATACACGTAGTCCTGTAACTCGCACTGTGGAGTTTACTATAAATAAAAATGTTACGGGCATGGAAAGTTTAAATGTTGTAGCTGTAAGTGATATTCATCTTGGAACTATTGTAAACCAGGCGAAAACCAAAAGATTGATAACGGCAATCAATAAGCTCAATCCCGATTTAGTACTTATAGCAGGCGATATGATAGACGACAATATAAATGTTGTAAAACATTTTAAATTATTAAAACATTTTAAAAATATTAAATCAAAATATGGAGTTTATGCTTGTCCTGGTAATCACGAATATTATAGCAGAGCATATTTATCATTTAGTACTTTTGAAGAAAATGGAATAAATATTTTGAAAGACAAATCTGTTATAATAGATAATAAATTTTATGTAATAGGACGAGACGATAAAGAGGTTAGTAGTATAACTCGTAAACCACGAAAATCGTTAGAAATCTTAACCGAAAATATTGATTTGAAATTACCCACACTGCTATTAGACCATCAGCCATATAAACTGAACGAAACAGCCAATCATCAAATTGATTTACAGTTCTCTGGACACACTCACAAAGGACAAATATGGCCTTTCAATTTTATAACTAAATCAATTTTTGAGAGTCATTATGGATATTTGAAAAAAGAGCAAACAAATTTTTTTATTTCATCTGGTTTTGGAACTGCGGTAATGCCTATGCGACTTGGAAGTAAATCCGAAATAATTAACTTTAAAATAAAATTTAAAAATGCGTAGTTTTAAAAAAAACATTTATTATTAACTAAAGTTTTTGCTTTCATTTTATATTGATTATCAATAATTTA
>JAOZTW010000812.1 GCA_029938985.1 Bacteroidales bacterium
TAAGTTCAATTACTACAATTTGTTGAAAACACATGAAAAAGTGTCAATAACTAAATTTGAATAAAATATTACAATTTTTAAAAATGCTTATTCTCAACAGTTAAAAAAGCTGTCATATGTAATTAAAAAAAAATGAACAAAAGTAAATATTTACTTTTGTTCATTAGTCTAAATAATAAACAAGCACATAAGTGCTATATCACTAATTAATAATTAATAAAAATGAAAAAAAATGTAATCAGTTGGTTCGAGATACCAGTAAAAAATTTCGATAGAGCTAAGAAGTTTTATGAAACAGTTTTAGAAATAGAAATAATAGTAATGCCTTCAATGCCTGATAAACCTATGAAATATGGAATGTTCCCATTTGATATGGAAGGTGGTGGAGTTGGCGGAGGACTTTCTCAAATGGAAGGATTTGAGCCTTCAACAAAAGGTTCTTTGGTTTACTTAAATGGTGGAGATGATTTAAATAATCCTCTTTCTAAAATTGAAGAAGCTGGTGGTAAAATATTATTATCTAAAACATCTATCGGAGAGAATGGATTTATGGCTTATTTTATGGATACAGAAGGGAATAAAGTTGCCTTCCATTCAAACAAATAGTGCTAATGAAATTATTGCAGATTTATCAAAAGCTATGAAAGGCGATATTAACGCCTTTCATTCTTTATTTAACAAATTTAAGCTTGAATTAAAATCATCTTTTTCCCAAAATAACGCAGATAAAAAACATAATATAAATGAAACAATAAATGAAATGTTTAAAATCTGTAATAACAAAAGAAGAAGAAAAACAAACAGAAATTCTGACAGGAACTAATAATAAAATTTAACACCTGATGAGATAGTTGTTTTCAAAGATGAAGAGCGTGGAATATATACGACACAGGAAGAATTGTGGATATTCTAAAAAGCAATTTTGAGACAGATAGAATTATATACAGATATCCAAAATTGTATTTTGACTGTTGCTTGGCGATAATAACAGACAGCCAATTTACTGTCTTAGATTTAATACTCAGCAGGAATATCTAAGTATAAATTGACGAAGAAAAAATGAAAATAAATATCAAATTGAAAAAGTAGCACACTAACAAATATTCAAACAAGATTTTGAAATTTGCGTTACAATACAACGAAGATAAATAACAATTCACATTGTAAAATACAGATAATAAGAATAATATAATATTCCTGACAGTGTCAGGAATATTCAAAAATTAATTTTATATGCACGAATTAGAAAAACAAAACGATTACAGCCAACTTATTGAAAACATCGGCATTGTAGTAACAACAGCAAGAAAAAAAGCGTATAAAGCGATAAATAGTGAGTTAATTAAAAGTTACTGGATTACAGGAAAATACATTATAGAATACGAGCAAAAAGGAAAAATAAAAGCAGAATACGGAAAAAAACTATTACTGCAGATTTCCAAAGATTTACAAATTCGATACGGGAAAGGATTTAGCAAGAGTAATGTGTTTATGATGAGATTATTTTATTTGAAATATCAGTCAATAGAGTTATTATCTGATAGTTTAAGTTGGTCGCATTATTACGAATTACTAAAAATAGACGATAGTTTAGAGCGTGGTTTTTACGAAAAACAATCAATAAATGAAAAATGGTCAATAAGAGAACTTAGAAGACAAAAATCAACTTCATTATTTCTCAGAATAGCTGGAACAAAGGATAAAAAAGGCGTTTTGGAATTATCAAAAAAAGGACAATTAATTGAAAAAAGCAGTGATATAATAAAAACGCAAGTCCTTGATTTTCTCGGATTACCACAAGACCACAGTTATACCGAAAGTGATTTAGAACAGAAAATAATTGATAATTTGCAACGCTTTTTATTAGAACTTGGGAAAGGTTTTGCATTTGTTGGCAGACAATACAGAATAACACTTAATAATCGTCATTTTTTCGTAGATTTAGTCTTTTATCATATAAAATTAAAGCGTTACGTCCTGATTGATTTGAAACTACCAGACGTAAAACATCATGATATAGGTCAAATGAATATGTATCTTGGATATTTCGCAAAAGAAGAAAGTGAAGAAACTGATAATAAGCCGATAGGTATTCTTTTAACCAGAGAAAAAGACGAAGTAATGATTGAATATGCAATGTATGATATGAACAGTAATCTATTTGTTTCAAAATATCAATTGTATTTACCAAATAGAGATGAATTAAAACAAAGGGTTGAAGATATACTAAACGAATAAATATCAAGACCCTAACATTGTGCTTAATGCAATTTTGTTTTTGTGGTGTGTTTTTTTTCGTGCTTCGCACTCAAAAAAACACTACAAAACCACCGCCACCAGCACATACTCGATAAGTGTAATTGTGTCGCTAGCGCTCCCCAATTACACTTATCGGGTTCGGG
>JAOZTW010000191.1:0-5499 GCA_029938985.1 Bacteroidales bacterium
AAATTACAACTGTTTGATAATTATATTATTATGAAAGCAAAAACTTTAGTTATTATTTTTTTAAATTATGAGAAAAAATGTTTTTATTTTTGCAGTTATTGCAAAAATTTTTTTGTTTGCACAATGCAATAAAGACGAGGCACCAGACCTTGCACCTGTTGTTGCTACGCCCACAATATCGGTAGAGTCGCCATCGGCGGACGACGATGTAGTTATAACTGTTCAAGTTACCGATGACAACAGTGTAAAAAGTGTGAAGTTGTTTTATTTTTTAGACGATGGAGATGCCAACGAACTTACTATGACAAGTTTGGACAGTATTTACACTGCAACAATTCCAAAACAGAACAATTTTGTTGAAGTTTCGTTTTACATTGAAGCTACCGATGATGCAGACAAAACAACTTTAACTCCAAGTGATGCACCTTCCTCTAAATATGGATACATTGTAGGAGCTGATGCTGTTCTAATTACGATTAACGAGTTGATTTGTAAAGACGATTTAGCCCCTTACTACACTGACGAAGAGGGTGGTGGTACTGATTGGATTGAACTTTATAATGGAGGTATTAATGCCGTTGATGTAGCAGGAATGTATCTTACTGATGAACCAACAACAGAATGGCAACAAATACCAGCCACAAATTCAGCTGTTACAACTATTCAACCAGGTGGATTTTTGGTGTTAATAGTTGGAGCAAAAGATGTAGATGGAGTCAAAATACCTACCTCAATTTCAAATGATTTAGTTTTTATTGAAATGGGATTAAAATCATCAAGTACAGATAATTTAACTTTGTACGACACAGACCAAGCCACAATGTTAGACCAATCTGGTGATATCCCTGATGATTTAGCTGATGAAAGTTCTTATGGAAAAACTACAGATGGTGGTTCTACATGGCAAGCTATTGATACTCCAACACCAGGAGCAACAAATGGTTCTAAATAAGAAATTAAAAATCTAAGTTTTGAAATTCTATGTTTTTTTATTAAATTTGCATTTTAAATTTTAAAACTACTTTTATAGCTTCATAAGTTTTA
Source organism: Bacteroidales bacterium (assembly GCA_029938985.1). Lineage (GTDB taxonomy): Bacteria > Bacteroidota > Bacteroidia > Bacteroidales > JAOZQN01 > JAOZQN01. Next base: position 1,045 of record JAOZTW010000191.1, read on the forward strand.
AAACTTGTGAGGCTTTACTAATTTAACTTTTATTTTAAATGATAAATAAAGAAATAAAAAAATTACTTACAGAAGCCAAAAAAACTAATGAATTAGTAATTAAAGATTTTGAAATTACTTCTGAAATTTGGAATGAAGTTTTTAAATTAACAAATCTGGAAATGCTTGTTATGGTTAATAATCAGATAAAAGTACTACCCAAGGAAATAGGAAAATTAACAAATCTTGATACTCTTGTTTTTTCTAATAATCAAATAAAAGTACTACCCAAAGAAATAGGAAAATTAACAAATCTTGATACTTTTGGTTTTTCTAATAATCAAATAAAAGTACTACCCAAAGAAATAGGAAAATTAACAAATCTTGATACTTTTGGTTTTTCTAATAATCAAATAAAAGTACTACCAAAAGAAATAGAAAAATTAACAAACTTAACATTTCTTGATTTTTCTGCAAACCCAATAAGTACTCCTAAAAGTTTTAAAATTACAAATTTTAAATTATTGGAACAATTAGAACTTTTTGACTTATCCGAAAATATAAATTTAATAATTGGAAAAAATGGAACAGGAAAAACTTCTTTACTGCAAGCTCTTACCTTTGCTTTAATAAATGAAAAAAATGAAGATATTGATACAAGAACATTAAAAAGTTATATTACAAAAGAAACAGAAAAACAGGAAGAAAATATTTTTCAGATAAAAAAAACAGAAGAACAAAAAGCGATTATTGAAACTATATACTCAGATAATATAAGTAAAAAAATTGAAATTAGCCATTTAATAAAACGCAACTTTGTACATAATAGCGATTTATTGCTTTCTTATGGTTCTAATTTTTTTCACAAAACACAAGTTATTGATAATAAACTTTTAGATAATTTAATTTCAGGAAACGGAAATACTTATAGTATTTATTCTATTTTTGAGGATTATACCGACAAATTTACAGACCCAAGCTTAATTTTATATAGATTTGTTGATTTTGCAAAAAAAAATAAAAAATTAGAACCTATTTTTAATATCTTAATAAACACTTTAAACGAATTTTTAGGAATTCAAGAAGTAGAGAAATTTGTGATAGAGCAAAATAAAACTGGGTATTTTTATTATAAAAACAAAAAAACTAACAAAAAATTTATTCTATCTGAGCTAAGCGAAGGCTATAGAACAAATATTTTACTTGTTAGCGATATTTTAATTCGGATATTATCAGCCCGTAACAAATTTTTTAATAAAATAGAAAATCTTTTGTCTAAAGTAACTGGCACAATATTAATAGACGAATTTGATAAACACTTACATCCAGCATGGCAACGTTTGTTTTTATCCAAATTAAGAAAAGTTTTTCCTAAAATTCAATTTTTTCTGACAACACACAATCCAGTAGCTTTGCAATCTGGTGTGGGTGGCAAAGCATTTATTTTAGAAAACAATATTACAGAACTAAGAGGAGTTGATATTGAACCCAATAGTATTGAGGTAATTTTAAATAAATATTTTTACTTTGATAATAAATTTTTTGATGTTGATACAGAAAAACTTTTAACAAAGTTTTATCAAAGAGTTGAATATTTATCAATAAAAAAACAAAATTTACAAGAAGACGAGGAGTTTAGGGAGATTATAACAGAGTTATCTAAGTTAGGAGAAGAAGTTATAAATATTGTAGGTTTAGAATTAAGAAGTAGAGAATGGAAAAATTAAATTCCTTTGGGTTATAATTAAAAATATAGACTAATGAGAAAAATAACATTAACACCTACGCCAAGTTGTTTGTCAGATAAATATAAAAAAACAAATAAAACAGTTCAAGAAGATAGAACTGAAAGATGGATTATAAAAACACAAAAGAAATCAAATAATTGGGACTGGTATGAACTTAGAAATTGTTTAGTTGTAAAATTATTAGAAGCAACACAAAAACATTGTGCGTTTTGCGATAAAAAATTTAGAGAAGATGATTTAGTTCAAATAGAACATTTTAAACCAAAAGTTAAATATCCAAAAGAAGCTTTTGAATGGTCTAATTTATATGCTATTTGTCCTAAATGCAATTCGAACAAAAACAAAAAATATCACGAATATTTACTAAAACCTGATGCCGATAATTATCAATTTAATGATAATTATGAATATAAAGATAGATTAAGTTTTGAGTTAAACTCAAAAAATGAAAAGGCAGATAAAAATATTGAACTGTACAAACTTAATAGAGCAGAACTCAAAAAAGCAAGAAAGGCAGAAATAAAAAGACTTGATGATAAAATAACTGATTTAGAAAAAATAAATTATTTAGAAACAATAAATCTTTTTTTATCAAACAAACCAAAACAGAAAAATAATTTGGTTAGTAATTTTATCAACAAAAATATAAATTTGTTATCTTATAGAAATTTTATATTATACTACTATAATGTGAATTAAATGGTGTAATATTTGAAGTAATTTTAGAATTTAATACATATAAATCAAATATGAAAGAAGTTGTTTTTATAAATAAGAATATCAAGCAATGGCAAAACTTGGAGACCATGTTTGCAAAACCCAAGAAGGTGAAAGCAGACGATTTGGCTGATTCTTTTATTAAATTAACCGATGACCTTGCTTTTGCTCAAACATATTATCCAAAAAGCGAAACTACTCAGTATCTCAATTCGTTGGCCCTAAAAGCTCACATGTTGATATATAAAAACAAAAAAGAGAAAAGAGGTAGAATTGTTAAGTTTTGGAAATACGAGTTTCCATACTTAATGTATCAATATAGATACTATTTACTGTATTCACTATTAATTTTTTTCATAGCAGGTTTAGTGGGAGCGTTTTCTGCACAGCAGGATACCGATTTTACTCGTCTAATTTTGGGCGATGATTATGTAAACATGACTCTTGAAAATATTAAGAATGGCGACCCAATGGCGGTTTATAAACGAGTTAACAATATGGAAATGTTTTTGGGAATAACTATTAATAATATTAAAGTTTCGTTTTGGGCATTTACACTTGGAGTATTTGTTTCGTTAGGAAGTGCATGGGTGTTGTTTTCCAATGGAGTAATGGTTGGTAGTTTTTTGTTTTTTATGTACGACAACGAAGTATTGTACAATTCTGTGTTGGCAATTTTTATGCACGGTACACTTGAACTATTTGCCATTGTGGTGGCTGGTGCTGCTGGCATAATACTTGGAAATAGCATTTTGTTTCCCAAAACACATTCTCGTTTAAATTCGTTTCAAAAAGGGTTTAAAGTGGGAGTGAAAATAATGATAGGCTTAGCACCCTTTTTTATTATAGCAGGATTAATAGAAGGTTTTATTACACGCTATACTTTTGTGCCAGATATTTTTAGAATAATATTTATACTTACATCTGTGGTTGGAATTGTGTGGTATTTTTTCCTTTATCCTCGTAAAATAAGGGAAAAACAATTGAAATTCAGTTGAAATTTGTAAAATAAAGGACGTAAATTAATGAATACTTAACTAATTTTGTAGAAAAATATAACTCCAAGCTGAAGCTTGAAGTTACACTATTAATTACCATTAAGTACCAATACAAAAGTTTTTTAGTTTATAATCACATCATTGTATCATTGCATCATTGTATCATTGAATCATTTTATAAGTTTTGCAAATTCAAAGTGCATACCATCTTTTCTTCTAAAATGTCCACCCCAATAGAAGCCAAATTTATTAGCAATAGGTATTAATTTTCTAATTGAACCTTCTTGTCCAACAAGAGCTGGGCGTTTTGCAAGTCCGTTCCATTTTACGTTAATGTCAAAAGCAGTACCAAAAGTGTGATTACTTAATCTTGTGGTGCTTCCTCTAATAAAACGAGGGACATAAGAACCTCCCCATGTTTTTACCAAAGGTAATAGTCCTTCTTTTTCCCATTCTGCCCACATAGCAATCATTTGTGGTGCCGCAACTTTATGAAATTTTATTTTTCCATTTTTCTTTGGTCTGCCATATACGTCCATACCAACAAGTTGAGGAATTTCAATTGTAATAATATTATTTTTGTCCCAACCGTTTGTAATAGTCAATTTGTTTTTAGCATCAGCGGTAAATTCAACTTTACCCAAAATAGCGTCTCTTTTTTCTTGATTATAAAGAGATTGAAAATTTGGTTTTGCAGGCCAATCTGCACTACCTTCGTCTATTTTAGCCGGTTCTACTTTTTCCTCTTCTATAACTTCAAAACCCTCCATCATAGCTTTACCATAACTTGAATTTCCTACAATACCATCTGAATCCAGTCCGTGTTTTTTTTGAAATTCTATTGTTGCAAGTTTTGTGTTGTTTCCAAAAACACCGTCTGCTGTGTCATTCAATAATTCTTCTCCAATGAGAAATAATTGCCATTTTTCTACAAGTTGTCCTTTACTCCCTAATCTTATTACTTTCATAGATTTTTTTTTAAAGAATTGTTTAATTTATTTTAATATTATTAT
>JAOZTW010000191.1:5599-8592 GCA_029938985.1 Bacteroidales bacterium
CATTTTTTTTAATTAAATTTAAAAATGTAAACCAAACATTAATCACTAATTGCCGTTTTAAAGTATTTTTTAGTAACTGTATTGTTTTATTTTTTAAAATTGAAACTTCCACTTATTTTTCAATATATAGATTTACAGACATATATATAAAATAATTAAACAACTCAATTGTTATTATTTGAAAAATCAAAAGTAATAAAAAAATGATAAAAAAAAACATAGAACAAAAAAGTTCTATGTTTTTTTATATAATTAATTACAATTTACAAATTATCTATTACAATTTTAGAATCCATCAGGACTTCCAATTCTAATCATAGCACATCTAAATCCAAGATCGTCTCTACATTCAGTTTGTTGTAAAAATCTTCTTGTACCTGGCACCATCCAATAAACTCGGTCTTTCCAACCACCACCTTTGTAAACTCTAACATTGTCATTCACAAGCGATTTAGCCTCTTTGCGTTGTTTTGTCTTTGGATCATATGTACCGTAATTATACATTTGTTGAGTATTATCAGTAGGACCTGCTATCCATTTTGGTCCAATAGTTGAACGTTTATCACCGTCTTTATAATTTTTATTATCAGATTTTCTATAGTTATATCTGTTCAGTTCTTGATCTACATCGTCTTGAGTTAGGTCTGTAATACTTGCAAACTCAGCAATTTGTCCCATTCTTCTTTTTGGAGGTCGTCCCATTGAATCTGGTTCTGTAGGAAAACTTCCATCTTTATTTCTTACAAATGTTTCAAAAACATTACCTCTAAATGGATTAAATTCGTCAACATCCATTGAAGATGCTTCTCTATATACATCAAGTACCCATTCATTTACATTACCTGCCATGCAATATAATCCAAAGTCGTTTGGCCAAAATGCTGTTACTGGTGCTGTTGGTGCCGCATTATCGTTCAAGTAACCTGCTACTCCCATGTAGTCTCCACGTCCTCTAACACTGTTAGCCATAAATCTACCTCTGTCAACTTTTTCTGGATTTCTCACAAAGTGTCCGTCCCAAGGATAAACTCTTTGAGAATAAATTATCTCATCTTGTTCCATGTTTCCAATTAGCGAAAGTGCTGCATATTCCCATTCTGCTTCTGTAGGAAGCCTATAACGTGGTTGTATTATACCATCTTCCATTCTTGCTTTACGAGCATTTCCTGCAAGGTCTGTAATACCCTTATCAACTATACCTTCATATATTCCTGCAAGATATGAGTCTGTATTAAAGTTAGTTGAATCTTGCTGATCAATATCCATGTCAAGAACTCCATTTTCTATTAAAAGTTTTTCATTTACACGGTCAGTTCTCCAGATGCAATATTCGTTTGCTTGTTCCCAAGTTACACCTACCACAGGATAATCTTGGTATCCAGGGTGTCTAAAATAATATTCTACATAAGGTTCATTGTAGCCAAGTCTTCGTCTCCAAACAAGTGTGTCTGGTAATGAACGAAGATAGATTCCTCTACGTGTTTGGAAAATACGGTTTGTCCATGTTACATATTCCAAGTAATCCAAATTAGAAACTTCTGTTTCGTCCATGTAGAACGAAGATACGGTTACTCTTCTTCTTACACTATTCCAGTCAAACATCACATCTTGTTCTACACTTCCCATAGTGAATGTTCCACCTTCTATCAACACAAGTCCAGGTCCTGCTTCTTGATTAATGTACTCAATAACTTCAAAACTTCCCCAATCCTCGTCGTTGTAAGCCCAACCTGTTTTGGACGATTCTCCTTGTCGCTTAACGAGAGGGCTTCCACAAGAGGCGAGCAAGAAGCTTATAATACCAATTAGTACTATAAACGAAAAATTTACTTTAACTTTCATTTGTTTTTATTTTAATTAATAGTGAAATTAGCTTAACATAATTCTTAAATTTATAACTCATAAGCAGGGCAACTTATTGTATTATTATCCCTTTTTTCTTTACATTTAAAATTAAATTGTAATGAAATTTCATTATTTCCCAAAGAGGATATCAATAAACGATTAGATGGAATTTCGTAACTATAAGTAATTTGCATAGCTTTTATTTTAAAATTTAGAGAAAAAATTATAGCATCATTAGTTATATATGGATAAAAGCTTTGTTTTAACCAAAGCCCAAAGGAATATTTTTTTTTTATAAAATAAAAACCAAAAGTTAAAAATTGATAATTTTGTTGTTGTAAATAGATAATATTTGGCATTATTGCAAACTTTTCTTTACGAGTATCGTTGGGGTCAAAAGAAAATCTATAACCAGCTTGTAAACTATACTTTAATGGCAGTTTATATTGCTCGTTTTGCAGATAAAATTGAGTAAGATGATTAACTGAAATTCCTGCAAATATTTTTTTTTTATAAAATAAAATTCCTGTACTAAAATCAACAAATTTAACGTCTTTGTTCGTGAAATTTTCGGTTGAAGGAAATATTACTCCAGATAAATTATCTATCATATTGCTAAAAACAAGGTTTTCTGCATTAAAACTATTTTGATAATATGAGCTTTCAAATGCCAGTGCTATTTTGGTTCTTTTATTAAACTTGAAATGAAAAGAATACATTGCATTAACATAAGTAGAATTAAATGTGTTCCCACCTTGTTGGTCGCTAATAATATTTAAACCAATTCCGCCATGCAATGAGTTTAGGTATTGATTATATGATGTTTGAACTGTATTAAAACCATTGTTAATTCCTATTTGTTCGTTTCTGTAATGGAACGAGACTACAGCACATTTTTGGTAGCCAGCAAATGCTGGGTTGTTGTTTATTAAATTTGTTTTAAATTGAGAAAAATATACGTCTTGTGATTTTGTTGACGAAATATTTAGTAAAAACAAAATTAGTATAGTTATAAAATAATTCATAAAATAATGTGTAGATATTAACAAAAGACACTTTAAGGTTTTATTAGCAATTATGGTTTGTTAAAATATATTACTAAAGTTTTTGCTTTCATTTTATATTGATTATCAATAATATATAAAATT
>JAOZTW010000192.1 GCA_029938985.1 Bacteroidales bacterium
TAATTGTCAATTTTATACTATTTTGGTAATTACATTTGTAATTGTTTTATTATAATTGTTTTATAATACTTTTTAATAGTATATAAGTAAAATTAATTTTATAAATCATTGATAATCAATATAAAATGAAAGCAAAAACTTTAGTTCTTTGATTCTAATTTTTCAAAAGTAAAAAATAATTGCACTTTTTAAGTATGGTTAATTTAATTACTTTTTAATTTTTTTTTATTCTTACTTTTTTTCGAAAATAAATTGTATATTTGCAATATTATACTCTTATATTACAAAACATTGTTTTTTAAACAAAAAATTTATAAATAACTGAATTTTAAATTATAAACCAATTATTAATTGCCGTTTACTATCTTTTGCTTTAAAATAAAACCCAAAAAACTTGCTATTATGAAAATTACTAATTCTATTTTTAAGAAATATTTAATATACTTGTTTATTTTATGTACTCCTCTGTTATCTAACAATATCAAATCAAACGATGATATTATTATGAATAAAATAAAGTTTAAATTTAACGATTATGTTTCTCGTTATTATTTGCAAAAAGTGTTTGTTCATACAGATAAAGAGAATTTTATTGTAAATGAAAACATTTGGTTTAAAACATATTTACTAAATGGTAGATCTCATAAATTTGATACAATTAGTACTAATCTATATGTTGAATTAATTAATCCGAACAAAGAAATTATACAAATTCGGCTTCTTAAAATAAAAAATGGAGTTGCAAATGGTCATTTCTTTCTGCCAGACAGCTTGACTTCTGGAAATTATCAAATTAGAGCTTTTACAAATTTAATGAAAAACGTTGGTCATAATTATTTGTTTACAAAAAAGATTAAAATATTTAATGATAGAAACTATGAAATAACAAGAGAACAATTTTCAGAATATAAAAAAAATAAACGTAAAAAAAATTATGTGGATATTGTTTATTTTCCACAAAACAAACAGCTTGTATATGATATAAAAAATCAAGTTTGTTTTAAAACAATTGATTATATGGGTAATGGCTTAAAAACAAAAGGATATATTATTGATAATAATAAAAATAGAATTGCAGATTTTGAAACAGATAATGAAGGAAATGGTTTTGTTAGCTTTATGCCCAAAAAAGAAAATAAATATAAAATTGAATTATTTACATCAAATAATAAAAAGAAAAAATTCAAATTACCTAAAATAGAAGAACATGGCTTTGCTTTTGATTTAAAACAAAACCAAAAAAATATTATTGTAAATATTAATGCAAATTTGATTAAAACCAATGCAGAGTTGAATAAAACGTTCTATTTGATAGCTCATATTAGAGGTAAAATAGTTTACTCACATTCGCAAGTTGTTGAGAATGAAGAAAACGTAGTTTTAAATATTGATAAAGATAAAATACAAACAGGAGTAGTACATTTTACGCTTTTTGATGCAAGAAAAAAAGTTCATGCAGAAAAACTTATTTTTGTTAATAAAAATGATAATTTTAAAATTCATGTTACCGAAAACAGAAAGGGAGATTATATTGAACTAAAAATTAAAACAACAGATAATAAAGCAAAACAAATTCCTGCAAAACTCTCATTGTCTGTAAACTGTGTTAAAGAACAAAAATTTAAAACAAATATAATTAGTAGCATATTATTAAATTCTGATTTATCAAATAAATATAGTTCTTTAAGTTTAAATCCAGATAGTATAACTTATTTAACCAATGCAAATACTTGGAATAAATATAGTTGGGAAAACATATTAAAGTCAAAACAAGATAGTGCTTTATTCACAAGAGAAAATAACATAACAATATCTGGTTATGTAACAAAAGTTTATGGTAGCATAGTGTCAGCTAATTCTACTATTTCGTTAAGTGTTTTAAGTACTTTTAACGACTACTTTGTAACAACAACAGATAAAAAAGGTTATTTTGCTTTTCCAAATTTAGATTACAACGATACTATTGATATTCTACTTGAAGGATTTAACGAAAATGGGAAAAAGAATATATTAATTTATAAAAATAATTATGATACAATACCAATTAATTTTAACTCTATTAACAATGATTATTTAAAGCAATACTCCAGTAAAAATATAATAATTGATAAACTTAAAGGCAAAAGAGAACGAGCTGGTTCTTTACATAGCAATGCCGATCAAGTAATATATTTCAAAAACATAAATGCGTCAAGTTATTCTACTATTTTTGATGTACTAACTGGACGTGTACCTGGTTTTGAGTATTCAGGTGGTACTCCAAGATTGCGAGGCTATTCCAGCATAAATTTATCTTCCGAACCTCTTTACCTTATTAATGATATTCCTGTTGGATTTGGTTCAATAAATTCGGTTAGTCCCGAAAATGTTGAAAGAGTAGAAATAATAAAAAGTAGTGCAACCAATGCTATTTATGGTTCACGTGGAGCAAATGGAGTGATTGCAGTTTACACCAAAAAAGGACATAAAATAGTTAGAGGCAGAGAAGAAACTCATCAACTTGGTTATCATAAACCAACAAAATTTTATTTTTCTGAAATAAAATATCCAAAAAACTTTTTTTCTACTTACTTTTGGTCTCCAGAAATTACGACTAATAGTAGTAAATATGTTACCATAAAATTTAAACTGCCAGAGAATATTAAGAATTATAAAGTTAATATACAGGGGGTTTCAGAAACAGGAAATGTTTCAAGTTTTGAACAAAAATTTTAAAATTATTAATGAATAAAGATACTTTAAGAAATATTGCAAACAACTTACCTAACAAACCAGGTGTTTATCAATTTTTTAATAAAGAAGAAGTTATAATATATATTGGCAAGGCAAAAAATTTAACAAAAAGAGTTGGTTCGTATTTTTCTAAAAAACACGATTCAGGAAAAACCGCAATACTTGTACGGCATATTACTCGTATAGAGCATATTATAGTGGAAACAGAAACAGACGCTTTGCTCCTTGAAAGCAATTTGATAAAAAAATATAAACCTCGCTATAATATTCTTCTTAAAGATGATAAAAGTTATCCTTGGATTTGTATAAAAAAAGAACAATTTCCCAGAGTTTTTCAAACAAGAGATGTTATTAAAGATGGCTCAGAATACTTTGGACCATATACTTCACTGCATCTTGTGCGAACAATGATAACAATGTTTCGTAAAGTTTACTTATTGCGAACATGTAAATTAAATTTAGAATTAGAAAATATAAATAAAGGAAAATTCAAGGTTTGCCTCGAATATCATATAAAAAATTGTAAGGCTCCATGTATAAATCAGCAATCAGAAGAAGATTATAATAAATCAATAAATGATATACGTGAAATATTAAAAGGAAAAGTTCACAAAGTTATTTCTTATTTAACCAAAGAAATGAATAACTTTGCAAATAAATATGAATTTGAAGAGGCTAAGAAAATAAAAGAACGCATTGATTTGCTTGATAATTACCAAAGTAAATCAACAATAGTAAACTCAAGTATTAATAATGTAGATGTTTTTTCAATATTAGATGCAGAAAAATATGCTTATGTAAATTTTTTGAAAGTGATAAATGGAAAAATTATTCAGGCACATTCTTTTGAAATAAAGAAAAAATTAGATGAATCAAAAGAAGAAATTTTACTAACTGCGATTGTAAATATTAGGCAGTCAAAACAAAAAGGAGTTAGCAATGCCGAAGAAATTTTAGTTCCTTTTGAATTAAATTACAATTTTAACTATTCAGTATTTAAAGTTCCCAAAATAGGAGATAAGAAAAAATTATTAGATTTATCGTTAAGAAATTTGAAATATTTTAAATTTGATAAAGAAAAACAAAAATCGAATCTTGACCCTCAAAAGAGAATAAATAGAATACTTGAAACAATGCAAAAAGAACTACGTTTGCCCGTTAAACCTACTCATATTGAATGTTTTGATAATTCTAATTTGCAAGGCACTAATGCTGTAGCAGCTTGTGTTGTACTTAGAGACACACGACCGAGCAAGAAAGAATATAGAAAATTTAATATTAAAACAGTTGTTGGTATTGACGATTTTGCTTCTATGCGAGAAATAGTATTTAGAAGATACAAAAGACTTTTAGAAGAAAAAAAAGAACTGCCTCAATTAGTAATAGTTGATGGCGGAAAAGGACAATTATCGTCTGCTTACGAAATATTAAAAACACTAAAAATAGAAAATAAAATTGCTTTAATTGGAATTGCTAAAAGATTGGAAGAGATTTTTTTTCCAGAAGAAAATATCCCTTTATATTTGGATAAAAATTCAGAAACTCTAAAAGTTATTCAACGAGCAAGAGACGAGGCTCACAGGTTTGGAATAACATTTCATAGAAACAAACGAAGTAAAAGCATGTTGAATACAGAGCTGTATAATATTGATGGGATTGGGAAAAAAACTGTTGAAATATTGTTACTTAAATTAAAATCTGTGAAAAATGTAAAAAATGCAGATTTTGAAAGTTTAAAAGCAATAATTGGTAATTCAAAAGCAAAAATCATTAGTGAGTATTTTGCTAAATTATAACTTTAATTAATACTTAATATGTCATTAATAAATAGACTGATTATTATTTGTATAATATTACTATTTTATAAATCAGCTTTATCAATTGAATTGGTTAAAGACTCTACGTCGTACTATTATCTTTATACAGATATTAATAAATCTAAATTAGTAATTAGTTTACCTTCTGAATATAAAATAAAAGACCTTACAAGTTATTTCTTTTTATTTAACAAAGAAAAAATTAGAGATTTAAGTTATAAAGAAACCTATGTTTTTAGTAAAAGTAAGATAATTAAAAAAAATTATCTTGGAAGTAACAAAATAGAAAAAGATACAATTGTAAGTGCTTCACCTCATCAATACACGGATATTACAACTGATGAAATAAAATTTCCAGATTGGATAATTGGAATAATATTTTTTTCAGTTGCATTACTTGCATGGCTTAGTTTTTATTATAACAAATATCTCGGAAAATTGTTTAATTCAATAATATTCTATAAAAAATCTGCAAATTTATTTGAAGAGAGTAAAGTACTAACAGGACGTTCAGCAATAATACTAATGTTTGTGTTTTTTGTAAATTTATCTTTATTTTCACTTGAACTCCTTGAATTTTATAAATTTAATTTTATGATTTTCAATTTTTCAATAAATAAATCTATACTACTTGTCTCTATTTTTGTATTTTCGGTGATGCTTTATTTTGCAAACAACGTTTTACTGTCCATTTTTTCCTATATTTTTGAGATTCGAACAATAGTTTCGGAGTATAAATTCAATCAAAATTTATATTATCAGCTCACAGGAATAATTTTACTTATATTTGTTATTGCTATTCCATATTTAGATTTATTGTTCACTAAAACAATGATTTATATTGCATATTTTCTGTTAATTTTACTGTATTTATTGAAAAATATAAGGCTAATAAAAATAATTTTTCACAAACAATTTTCTTTATTTTATTTGTTTTTATACCTTTGCACTTCAGAGATTATACCTTTTGTTATAATAATAAAAATAATTAAAAACACTGTTTGATACATTCAAACCCATTAAAAACATAGCTAAGTTTATGAGTATAAAAAAGATATTGATATCTCAACCCAAACCTGCTAACCCAAAAAATTCGTATTTTGAATTAGCAGAAAAATATGAAGTTGAAGTTGATTTTGAAAAATTTATTAATATTGAGGGAGTTAAAGTAAATGAATTTAGAAAAACTAAAGTTGATTTATTAAAATTTGGAGTAGTAATTTTCACAAGCAAAACTGCAATTGATAATTATTTTAGACTTGCAAAAGAAGTAAAGATAAAAATTCCAACAACTATGAAGTATTATTGTATAAACGAATCAATCGCTTATTACATCCAAAAATATATCATATACAGAAAACGAAAAATTGCTTTTGCAGATGGTTCTATCGAAAACTTACTTGAAATATTGAAAAAATATCAAGATGAAAAGATTTTGTTGCCAGTTGCAGATGTTCACAAACCAACTATTCCTAATAAGTTAAAAAAAAATGGTTTTAAATTTACGAAAGTAGTTTTATACAGAACAGTAAGTACTGATATAAAGAAAGTTAATATTAATGATTACGATATTATTACCTTCTTCAGTCCTGCAGGAATTACTACTTTGATTGAAAATTTCCCTGATTTTGAACAGGGAAAAACAAAATTTGCAGCTTTTGGTAACGAAACAGCTAAAGCAATAAGAAAGGCTGGTTATAAATTGAATATAAAAGTACCTTCTAAAAAATTCACGTCTATGTCTATGGCATTAGAAGATTTTTTGAAAAAACGAGATAAATGAAAAATACAAACAAATTTAAAAAAGACGAAAGACTTACAAGTCATAATCTTATTATTAAATTAGTAAAAAAAGGAAAGCCATTAAAAGTCTTTCCTTTTTATGTAAAATGGCTTTATGTTGAAGATAATATCTCGCCTATTCAACTTGCTGTGAGTGTTTCCAAAAAAAAATATAAAAAAGCTGTTGACCGTAACAAAATAAAAAGAAAAGTTAAGGAAGCTTATCGTTTACTTAAAAAACCTTTAATTGAAAAATTAATCGATGACAACAAAAACATAATTTTAATAATTTCGTATATTCATAAAGATATTATTGAATACAATGAAATTGAAAAATCCATAAAAAAAATTATTCATGATTTAATTCTTAAAACAACAACTTATGAAAAAAAATAAATATTTTTTAAAAATAAAAATTTTTGCTATTATATTAGCTATAACCACTTCGTTCACTTTTTCAAAATTAGACGATGGAGACGATTTTGAACTTATTAAAAATTTGGAGCTTTTTCATCTTGTACTTAAAGAATTAAGGATTAATTATGTTGATAAAATTGATGCAGCAGAACTTATTACATTTAGCATTGATAAAATGCTAAAATCATTAGATCCATACACTGTTTATTATCCAGAATCTAAAATTGAAGACTATAGATATTTCAGTAAAGCCGAATATGCAGGACTTGGAATTAAGGTTGACACAATGAATAAATATTTTGTAATAACAAATGTAATAAAAGACTCACCCGCTCATAATGATGGTTTGCTTGTTGGCGATAAAATATTAAAAGTAGAAGACATTGAAACAAAGGGTAAAACCTATGATGAATTAAGCAATTTGTTGAAGGGAGAAGCAGGTGTTTCAATAGCTTTATTAATACAAAGAAATAATTCAGAAGAGCCAGTTATTATCAATGTAGTGCGAAAAAAAATAAAACTTAAAAATATACCTCATTATGGTGTTTTAAATAATAATATTGGATATATTAAATTGGATAGATTTACTACTGATGCCGCTAACGATGTTAAAAATGCTTTTTTAGATTTAAAGGAAACTAATAATATAAATTCTCTTGTTCTTGATTTAAGAAATAATCCAGGAGGTCTTTTAACTCAGGCTGTTGATATAGTAAATATTTTTGTTGAAAAAGACATTTTAATTGTAGAAATGAAAGGAAAAGCTAGACAAATGAACAAGACTTTTAAAACAAGAAACAAACCAATTGATACAAAAATGCCATTGGTAGTGCTTGTTAATAAAAACTCTGCTTCGGCATCTGAAATAGTTTCTGGTGCTTTACAAGATTTAGACAGAGCTGTTATTATAGGCGAACAAACTTACGGAAAAGGATTAGTACAATCTACTCGAAATTTAAAATATAATGCTATGCTTAAAGTTACTACTGCAAAATATTATATACCAAGTGGGCGTTGTGTACAAGCTATTGATTACGCTAACAATAGAGAGGATTCCAAAAACACTCCAGACTCGCTTCTTGTTGAGTTTAAAACAAAAAATGGACGTAGTGTGTTTGAAGGCAAAGGTGTTAAGCCAGAAATAATTGTTGAGAACAAAGATAAAAATGCAATTATTGTAGAACTTGAAAAACAAAATATAATATTTGATTTTGCAACAAATTATCGTTTAAATAATGATACTATTTTATTAGCTCCAAAAGATTATGTTTTTAATGATTTTGATAATTTTATTTTGTATATTAAGGATATAAATTTTGATAGAAAAACTAAAGCAGAAATTAAATACGATGAACTACTAAAAATAATAGAAGACGGTAATTACTCTGAAGAAGATATTCAAGAAATAATTTCGTTTCAAGATAATATTAAAAATGATAATATTAGTGAAGTTAATGATAATAAAGAAGAATTAATCAACTTGATAGGAGAAGAAATAATTAGTAGATACTATTTTATGGAAGGAGAATTAGTTTTCAAACAAAACTATGACAATAATATAATAGAGTCTATAAAAATCATCTCAGATATAAATAGTTATAACAGTTTACTTAAATAATTAATTTAATATAACATATTTTAAATTTTAAAATGCAATTTTTTAATAGCTATTGTAAAAATGTTAAGTAAAATATACTTTGGCATAATTATTGTTTTGTTTATATACATAAAAAGTAAACAGTTGTATAAAATATTTAAATAGTGTAGTAAGTACCCATACAAAAGTTTTTACACATTTATATTTTTTTAATCTATTGGTT
>JAOZTW010000813.1 GCA_029938985.1 Bacteroidales bacterium
AATTTATTTTTACAAATCATTGATAATCATCACAAAATGAACACAAAAACTTTAGTTATATATAGTTTATTTTTTAGCATTGTCCGTTTTTAAAAATGTTTAAATAAAATCAATTATTTGTAAAACTTGAGGAATAAGTAAGTTGTTATCATTATTATAGATTACAAAATCAGATTTTCGTATTTTTTCTTCGTCACTCATCTGATTTTCAATTTTTTTCAAAATAATTTCTTTATCCAAGTTGTCTCTTTTCATTATACGTTCTATACGTTTTTCAATTGGAGAAACAACGCTAATAATCTTATCTACTTGTTTGTATGCTCCACTTTCAAATAAAATAGCAGCTTCTTTAATTGTACATTTGTATGTTTTATTTTTAACAACCCATTCATTATAATTTTTTCTTACAATTGGATGAATTATGGAATTTACCTTTTCAAGCAAATGTTTATCATTAAAAATGTATTTAGATAATTTGTTTTTATCAATATAACCATTCTCCATGTAAATATTGTTTCCAAAAAGAGTAATTAAGCTATTTCTAATTTCTATATTATTATTTATTAATATCTTAGCCTCAATGTCGGCATAATAAATTGGTATATTTAATGCCAAAAATATTTTGCAAACGGTAGTTTTTCCACTACCTATTCCTCCAGTTATTCCTATTTTTATCATGTTTCAAAATTAAACTAAATTATTTGTTTAATATGCCTAATATATTAGTTTTACAACAACTCTTCTATTTTTATAAGCACCTATTTCTGTATTGTTATCTGCTATATTTTTTTTTTCACCTTTTGTGAAAATTTTAATTTTTTCGTTTTCAACACCTTTATTTATAAAATATTTTTTCACGTTTGTAGCTCTTCTCATTCCCAAGTCTTCGTTGTATAAATCATTGCCTTTGTTGTCAGTATGTCCTATTATTTCAACTTTATATTCACCTACATCTTTTATCTTTTTAATAAAATTATTAATTTCTTCAAACAACTCTTCCTTTACGTTGTCTTTATCAAAATCAAAATTAATAGCAAGTGAAATTTCCTGTTTCTTAGTAATAGGAGTTTTTGTTTCCACAATTTCGCAAGCATCAATATTTACAACAATTTCAAGATACTTACCTGTTTTTTCGATATAAAAAGAAGTGTCAATATTTGTTTTATTGTTGTCATTAGAAACAATTTTATAATTTGCAGTTTGTTCTAAAAAAACAAAAGAAAAATTACCATCTACGCCAGATTTAGAAGTAGATACAATAATGTTTTTATCTGTATCGTATAAATTAACAAAAGTCTCAACCGCTTTGTTGTCGCAATCAGTAACTTTTCCACTAATAATAATAGTTGGGTCTGGTTTTAATTTTTCAGATGCTTCGCTAAGGTCTGCATAATAAATATCACCCTCTCTAACAAAGTAAGCCTCACGCCCCGAGGCCGTTAAAATAAAACCATAATCATCTTTTTCTGTGTTAAATGGTTCTCCAATATTATATATTTCCCCAAAAGTTCCATCTTTATTTAAAGTTGTTTTAAAAATATCCAAACCACCTTTACCGCCATAACCATCTGATGCAAAGAATAATGTTTTTCCATCACCAGCAATAAAAGCGGAACGTTCGTCATTTTCTGTTGAAATACTTAATTTTTCACAATATTGCCATTCATCATTTACTTTTTTACTCAAATATAAGTCCAAGTTTCCATCATATTCAGCTCCAGATGCAACAATGAAGCTTTTTTTATCTGGCGAAAGTGTCATACCATCGGTAGCATAGCCGTAATATTTTGAAAATTCATCTCTAAAAAATTGAGCTAATCCACCACCCATACCAACTGGCTGTGACCAATTTCCGCCTTGTAAAATAGCAGTGTAATATGGACCACCTTTACTTTTCCAGTAAGTATTCCAGCTTTGATAAGTAACAAATTGTCCATCTGGACTTATATTTGGTTCGTCCTCACCGCTATAAGTATTTACAGAGTTGTGCAAACAGTTTGGTTTTTGCCACACATTATTTTTTTTAACAGAATACCAAATATCGCCATCAAAACGAGGTTTTCCTTTGTAAGTACCATATTTAGAAGACCATGGCATACCACCTCTATCGCTCATATAATAAATATATTTACCATCAGGCGAGATTGAAAGATTGGTTTCACGAGATTTTGAGTTCAAAATTTTTATTTCTGTAATTTTAATATTATCTGGGTTTTCCAAAATTTCCACTTTTTGTGAAAAAGAAAAATTAAAACTTAAATAGATTAAAATTATTATTAAATAAATCTGTTTCATGGTGTTAGTTATTAGTTGTTAGTAGTTAGTTATTAGTTGTTAGTTGTTAGTGGTTAGTTGTTAGTGGTTAGTTGTTAGTGGTTAGTT
>JAOZTW010000193.1 GCA_029938985.1 Bacteroidales bacterium
TTTTGCACCGCTGGTGCAATAAAATAGATAAAAATATTTGCTATTTGAAAAGACTTATTTATTTCTCAAAATAAATAGCCCTTGATTATCTATATGAGCCAAAATTTAATGTGTTTTATATGGATAGTTAAATTAAGTAAAACACAAGTAGTTAACCATAAGTAGTTAACCATAAGCAAACGACACTTTTTAAGGTCAATTTTAGAATTATGCTTCGTTGTAAAAGATTACCAGATAAGCAATATGCAAATATTTTATGCTGGACTTAATACAAAAATATGAGTTTAGAAAGTGTAGTTTATTTATGATTATTTTATATTTACTTACCTGTGTTGCTGTCTGTCATGAAAATTATTTAATTTTTAATAACACACGAACCAACACAATTTAATACATTAGCCAATTTAGCATGTTTTAATGAGTAGCGAACTTTTCGGCCATTTCTTTCGGACTCTAAAACTCCTTTATCTTTTAAAATTCTCAAATGGTGCGAAACAGTTGATTGTTTAATATTTATTTGTTTTTGAATTTCAGACACACTTAGTTTGTCATTTCCTTCAAGAATTACAAGTATCGACATTCTCATAGGATGTGCCATAGCTTTTAACATTTCAGCAGCCTCTTCAAGTTGTTTGGGCTGCAAATCTTTTAATTTCATATCAAATTGTTTTATAAATAATTGTATTTTAAGGTGTAAACCAATTTCTAATTCTTAATTTTTACTTATGTGTAAAATGTTGTGTTGGAATAAATTCTTTATTATTATATAATAAATTTTGCTCAAGCGTCATTTCTCCATTGTTATAAATAGCCTCAATTTGTCCTGCCGAAAGTTTTTGTTTATAAACTCTCATATCGTTAGCCGAACCTTTAAAATCGGTGGCTATAAAAAATTTAGTCATTCGTTGTTTTATCGTTTTAACTTCTTGTGTTATAACCCTCTCGCCATTTACCCAAACATCTATATTTTGTATTTTATATTTTGTATAATGCTGTAAAACTATTGAATTAGGTTTGTTGGTATTTAAAACATCTGTAAAATAAATTTCATCTTCACTGTATTTTATTTCAAGTGTGTTATTTGAAATATTACATTCTATTCCATCTAAATAATTTTGTCCTATATAAATTACTTTTCCTGGACTCAAACTATCGTGTGTTTCCCAGAAAGCAATTGTAAACGATTTTGATAAATTAAGATATAATTCAGGGTCAAAAGTGTTTTTTATTTCTATATCTTTTTTGTTTTTATCTACTTTTATTAATCCAATCCAACCATGTTTTTCGCTACCAAGATAATATTCAAACGAATCTTTTGGCATTGTGTAGTAATCTTCAAGAGCAGGCGACATGTTAACTTGCGAGCGTCCTGCCTTACTCAAACAAAGATAATCAAATTCGTTAATCTTAGAAATTTGTGTTTCAAAAATGGTTTCGGTATAGCCATCAAAAAAATGATTAATGCTAAATCTATCAGCATAAACTGTTATATCTTTTGCGTTTGGTAGTTTGTTTAATTCTTGTGCTAAATCGTAGCCTCCAATAGCCCAACTATATGGTTTTTGGGTGGTATAAGTAGTTTTATTATTATAAAAAATATAAAATTTGGGGTACAATATTGCAATATCAACAAGCGAAATTATGGCAATTATTATAAAAATAATGTATTTTTTTTTGAAAAAAGAAAAAGCCCATACAGACAAAATTATTGAGTATGGATATAACATTATAATATATCTATGTCCTGCTGCATCAACAGCTTGTAGCACGGTACCAAGAATAAATAAAAAAGTCATTACAAGCATAATGATTGGAATTGAAAAATCTAATTTTTTACTTTTTGGAAGCAAAGATACTACTGCAAAAGTTAGAAAACCAGCAAGCACAAATATTTGTTGTGAACTAATATAGGACGAAAAATTACTATAAACAGCCTTAAAAAAAGGAACCTCCCATTGTACGGTTGGTGCAGACCAGGATTCTGGTTGTAAACCAAAATATTGAATAATTAAAGTAACAATTAATATAACTAAAAACAAGGATGGGAGAATAATCACAAAGTATTTATTAAGTTTTATTTTATCTTTTAAAAAAGTAAAAATTTTGTTTTTTAATATAAAAGTATCAATTGAAAGTAGAGCTATTGTTGCAAGAAATATTGGATTTTTTATAAATATACCGAAAATTCTTGCCCTAAAAAGTTTTGGTTCAACAAAAACAGCTGGAAGGAAAAATGAAAAAATGAGTAAGGCTACAAGCCAAACAAGCAAAGTTTTTAGTAAAATTTTTTTATAATCTTTCTGTTTTATTTTATTAAAAATAAACTCTAAACCTAAAATAACAGGTTGATATATAAATAGTAATATAGCATTATATTTTGAGGCAAGTGCCATTCCCATAAAAACACCTGAAATAATAAGGTATTTGTTTTTTTGTTCTCGCACAAAAACTATAAACGATAGAATTGAAATTAGAGTGGTACTCCAAAGCGGAGAATCGGAGTTTACTATTCGAGACATTCCAAGTATTATTGGAGTAAAAGCAATTAGAAAAACAATTGTGAACGATTGAACTGGCGAAAAGAATTTTTTTAAAAGATAATAAACTCCTATCAACGAAAGTGCATTAAATAATAAAATAGGAAATCGCCACCAAAATAAGTAGGTTTCAATATTTTTGGAATTTAGAAAATCGTTGTCCATAAATAAATTTACCGCACCACACAAAAAGCTATGGAATACACCTGGATAATTAGAAAAATTAGTATCAGCCACATTACCCGAAAGGTATGCGGTGGCGTATTGCTCAACCCATTTGGTAAACCAAAATGTTTCGTCGGTAGTGAAAAATTTGCCCAAACCAATGCTACCAATTGTAATAAATAACAAAAACAAGACAAGTAATGCAAGCTGTTCTTTATAATCGCCCAAAGTAAATTGTGATTTCTTTTTTGGCTTTTTTACTTTCTCCAAACTATTTTTTTCTTCAGTTTGTTTTCTGTATCTTGGCTTTTTATATGGTTTGTTATGGTTACTTATCTTTTTCATAATAGACTTTACAGGTTGATAATTAACGTATTGTTAAATAATTATTTTTTGGTATTAACTCCATTTTTTATAAAATTACTAACAATTTTTTCTATTCCCGAGAATACATACTCCACACTTAGTCCTGCAAGAAATGCAACAATAAGCGGACTCAACGACGTTATCATAATAAAGCTATCTTGTTGTTTAATATCACTCCAAAACAGTCCAACTGCCAAACCAGCAAGTGTTCCAAGTATTAACCTCAAAGTGTAATTTATATTTGCTTCTTTTGAAAATACCATTTTTTTGGTTTGCATAACAAGGTCTCTCAGCACAAAAGCCAATGCTCCAAGCAAGCCAAAAAATAGTGGTAAAATATAAAGTCCTAATATCAGTACGTAGTTTTGTGCTTCTTGAATTGTTTCAATTACACTGTGCATTTCTGTGTTTGGGTCGGGAGGACCAAATGATTCTTCCTCCTCTATACTTATTTTTTCTTTTTTTAACTTATCATTATCATAAATAAGTAATACTCTTTTAAAAGTAAATAACCATTCTTCAAGTAATTTTATATTACTCTTCTTTTCATCGTCTATTTCAAAAAGTTCGCTTTTAAGGCGTTCTGTTTCGTTTTCTGCACTTTGATTTTTCATTTCCGAACTTGTTATTAACATCAGTTCGTCGTGCCTCAAATCTATTTCTGCTGTTCTTGCATCGCATTTTTGTATTCTATTGAGTCTTATAGTTCCTATAGAAAAGTAAACATGAATTATAAGCATTACAAACATGGTTGAAATAGCCAAAACAGTATACAACTGTACAGAACGTTTTGCAATAGTGTTTCTTCTTTTCATTCTGAAAAGTCGTTGGATAGGACTTGGTTGTTTAATTACCGTTTCTTGTGAGGCATTTAAACTGTCAATAGTTACTGGATAAATTAGTTTTGCCAGTTTTTTATATACTAACCAAAATTCTACTTCAATTTCTTTTGACCATAAATCGTTGTCAAAAGCTTCTTTTGCTTCGGTCAAAATTTTTAATTCTTCTCGCTCAATATCTAAACCATATTCTGTAGAATGAACAAGCATTAATTCTGAGTTTGCAAGTGCCTGTATCAAAGCTTTGCTTGCCAAATATTTTGTTTTTGGTAATTTATTTTCCATGATAAATAATTATATTTAAAAGTACGATGTTTTACATCAATGTTTTAATAAGTTTTATGGTGTTATTATTGTTTTATATTGTTCTAATACAATCAATTGCCAATATCCTGTTTTTGCTATTTCGTTTGATTGTTCATTTTTTAATTTTTCTAAATATTCTTTATATTCCTTTTCGGCTTGTTTTAATGTTTCAGGTTCTTTGTTCCTATTTTGCCATGCTTTGAACATTATTTTTTTCCGAAAGTCAAGTTCCATTGCATAAGGCAGAAGTTTTTTACAAAATTCTGTAAAATCAAATATCTGTTCAGTACGATATTTTTCTTCTTTTTTATGTAAATCTAAATTATAAACTTCTATTGTCTTTTTAGATTTTTGAATTTCATAATCATCAGTAAGTTCTGGGTTTACCGATAATTTTATCACATTATATTTTCTTGAACCAGAGTAGTTTGAAAAAAACAATTCAAAATACTTATATGGATTTTCAAAAAATGGATTTATAAGTAATGGTTTTTCATTTATAATTTCATTTTTATTCAAATAATTTACTTTTTCTTTATTAGCATACAAAGGAAAAACATCACTTTTTGCAAGGTTACAAGTAGAACAAGCAAATAAATAATTTTCATAATCGTAAGCCAACCACCAATAGTGTGCTTTGGGACGATAATGTTCAATAACATCAGCATTACTATCCGAATGACTAATTCTTCTTTCGCAAACAGAACACCTACTTTCTAATAATGAAACTAATTTCGGTTTTAATTTTCTACTCCATTCGCCACCAAACTCTGGTTTTTTATTTTGAGATATTAGTTGTAAATTTTTACTGTTTTTATTTTTGATGTGTTTTTCTGTAAAATTTACACATAGTTTCTTATATTCTGGATTGGCGAGAATATTTCTTAAATCTTTCATTTTTTTACTAGTGTAAACTTTTTAAATACTCATTCCATTCTTTTTCTTCTGCTATACTCGAAAAATCTATTTCTCTCATTTCTTGTAAATTTGAGATATTATATCCTTTTTGTTTAAGAATTTCGAGAAATTTCAAATATCTTATATCTGTTACAGGAATGCCAACTAACAAATTTTGTAATTCTTTTTCCAGTACACTACTGTCTTCATTTTTCAATCGTTTTTCATAATATTCATCTATTTTACTTTGCAATAAATCGCCAACAACAGAATTTAATCCAAAATATTTAAGTAAAATTAATTCAATATCCATAAGTGAAGTAGGCTCTTTTACTTCTTTTAATTGAAAATTTCCATTTAAAAATATTATTTCTTGTATTTCATTTATATTACGGTTTAAAATTGATACAGGATTATGTGTTGTTAAAACAAATTGAATATTAGGAAAATGATTTTGCAAATCAGAAACAAACTTTCTTTGCCACGAGGGATGTAAATGTCTATCAAACTCGTCTATTGCAATAACTCCTTTGGCTTTTTCAAAAACCTTGTCTATCTCTGAATCTATATCAAATGATGCTCTTAACGAAATTATTTTAATAATAATATCTGTAATTAGTAAAATGTTGGTTCTATAACCTTCACTTATTTGAGATAATTCTAAAAAATTATTATTTGTATCAATAAAATAATAATCGGAGCCGTTTTTTTTAGTTCCAATATCAAAATCTGGAATTAATTTATTAAGTTTTGTTATTATAAGATTTCTAATTTGAATTGCTTTTTGACTTTTAAGGTCAGATAATTTTTGCAAAATATTAAGTGTGTTGTACAACTTATCGTCATAATCGCTAAATATTGAGTTTACATAATACCATTCATTACTACCGTTTATTAAAGAGTTGATTACTTCGTCATAATCTAAACGAGTTTTGTTTGAGAAAACATTAGGACCATAAGCTAAGAAGATTGGTTCTTGCGAAAATTCAGTTTCTATAACTTTCTTGTAAATATCTAATGTTATTCGTGATTCATGTTCTTCTTTTCTTTTCAGATAAATTTCGGAAAAATTTTGTCCTTGTTTTATGTATTTTTTATATTTTATTTCAATTGATTGTTCTGACATATTTGCCAAAGCAATTGCTTGCAAAATAGTTGTTTTTCCAAAACCATTTTTCCCAAGAAAAATATTAATAGAAGGTGATAAATTTATTTCTAAGTCTTCAAACAATTTAAAATTGTATAGTCTTATTTTTTCAATTTTATTTTTCGATTTACTTATTGGCTTAGCAATTTGCATCCAAGCGTTTATATGATAAATAGTTATAGTTTCATTATCCTGAATTGTATTTGAAATTGCTATTTTTATTCTGTTTGCTGTATTATCTGAAATATCCTGAATGCGAATATTATTATTAGAAAACACATCTAAATACTGTTGCCATATCATTTTAGGATTTTCAATAAATGAGATAATATAATTTTCCGTTTTATTGTCTGGTATATAATATTTTAACATTCTTTCATAATTAGATAAAATAACTCGCTTGTTTGGATAAAAAAACCTCCTACATTCAATAACTACTTTTTTATTTCTATTTTCAAAAATTACTATATCTGATGTAGCGTTGATTTTACCATCACTGGAATTTCTTCTTAAAGCAACTTGATCTTGTATCAATAAGTTTAATCCATTATTAACAAAAAACGTATCAATATAGTTAATAAGGAAGTTCGTATAAGCTATTTCAGTTTTTTCTATTGATGATGAAAAAAGTTGAAGTTGTTCAATAGCTTTTGTTAATATATCTATTATTTTTATTTTCATTTATTTAATTTTTATCAAGCTACTTTAAACTTGGGTTTTTCATACTTTAAACACATTTTATTATTAATTACTCTTCGTTTTGTTTTGTTATATAAGGTGTTTTCCCTGCAAAAATAATTGCGAGTTTAATAATCTTCTCTGATTTTATATTGTTAATTATCATTTCTTTATAATAATTATTCTTTTCTATTTGATTTAAAGCTTCTTGTCTTGCAGTATTTATTCGTTTATAAAACTTATTGTTTTCTTCTTTAACTGTTTGTTTTTTTATTTGTTTTATTTCAATTACTACACCATTTTTTGTTTTATCATACGGAATTAACATAATGTCGTATCTACCATCTCCACTTTCTCGGTTCGATTTGATTATAAAGTCATCAGTTAGAACAGTTAACAATCCGAGAGTATAAACATGATAAATTTGTTCGTTGGTAACGATTGATTTTTGGCTGTCTTTCTCTGTTTTATTTGCGGTGTCAAAATAACTCAAAGTGTCTTGAATAATTTGTTTAAAACCTTTTTCAAATTCTGGTATTTTGTTGTAAATAAGACTTTTTGTTGTTTTAATTAATAAATCTTTTTTTAGTTTTAACTCTGTATTTAGCCATGTTTTTATTATTTCAGTGAACACTATTTTTACTTCCTTGTTTGGTATTTTTAGTTTATAACTACCAAAATCACCTTTTCCTGTTTGTGTTAAGTATCCATTATCTGTTAGTAATGTCCACAATAGTTCATTATCTGTTTCAAAATCTTGAAAAACAAAATTTTCTTTTAATTCTTGTTCTATTGTTTTGCCTTCAATAAGGTCTTGTATTTTTTCTTTCACTCCCGTTTCAACTATTCGGCTCTTTATTAATGAATAATCGCCAGAATTTACCCAGTATGCTCTGAAACCTGCTTCGTTTTTGGATATATAACTAACTATTGACCAAGGGTTAAAGATATTATTTATATTTCCAAATTGGTATCCATCGTACCATTTTTTTATATCCTCTATTTTATCTTGTAAATTAAAATAGGTCAATATTTTTTCTGTTTCTGTTCTTGTAAAGCCAAAATTATCAGAAAAGTAGGGCATAGTTATGCCAAACACATCAAAATTATTCCATTCCGAAAAAATACTTTCTCGTCCTACACGCATAACACCTGTTAAAAGTCCTTTATGTAAAGCATCATTACCTTTATAAACATCGCCCAAAAAACCCTGCATAAAATTTATTACTTTTTCATAATAGGTTTTGTTTTCTTTATTAATTGATTTTAGTGGGCTATTAGTATTATTAAACGCATTAATTATTGGTGCGTCGTATTCATCTACAAGTACTATTACTTTTTTTTTGAAATGTTTATGTAAATAGTAACTTAAATTTATTAAACTCTCCTGAATATCCGTTTCATTTGCGGTTTTGTGAAGTATATTTTTAAAATTTTGTTTATCGTTATCATCTAATTTATCTGATTGTAATAAAATTTCATGCCTTTGGTATAGGTTCGCTGACAGAGTTTGAAATTTATATAAACAACTATTCCAATCTGGTTTTTTTATACTTTTTAAAGAAATATTTATTACAGGATATTTGTTTT
>JAOZTW010000814.1 GCA_029938985.1 Bacteroidales bacterium
ATTTGAAAATAAGCTTCTTATTTTCTGATTTTATTTTTTATGAACAAACCCTGAATTGTTTTATTATAAGTGTTTTATAATGCTTTTTTAATAGTATATAAGTAAAATTAATTTTATATATTATTGATAATCAATATAAAATGAAAGCAAAAACTTTAGTTATAATGTTATTAAAACAAAAATTAGAAATAAAATGGCAAACATATTTTAGGAATGTAGCAAAAAAAACACGTTTTCTGCGGCACAACTTGGTATAATTTTGTATAGTGTAGCTCTTGCAGGCGGTTCACTTCCTTTTGTGGAGTTAAACACTTGGTTAGTAATTGCAATTTTTTTCGCTACCCCCATAGTCCTTATAATATTGTTTATACAACATGTGAATACGCCTGTATAGTAAGATATTAAAAAAAATTGTGTTTAGGAAAAAAATTAGTTTCATTTTTTCTTTTTCACTTAAAAAGCAAAAAACTCATAAAAATAAAAAAAAGTTATGTTTAAAAATTTAAAAATTTCACGAAAATTAATACTTAGTTTTTCAGTAGTTATGTTGATATTAATTGTATTAGGAACAAGAGCTTTTATTTCTCTAAATTCTATTAAAAAGAAACAAATTGATATTTACCAAAGTTATGAATTGGCAGAGAAAATAATGGAAAGTAAATATATGATACGTACAGATATGCATTTACTTATGGAAATTATTGCTTCTCCAAATGAGAATGATTTATTTGCCAGTTGGACAAGCCATAAAGATATAGAATCTGCATATATTTCAGAATTGGAAGACGCTATTGCAATAGCAAATAAAAACGATTGGGGTAAAGAAAATTACGAACTAAAACATAATGTTATAAATCAATGTGAGCAATTAAAAAAACAATATAAACACGAAATAGCCCCCAATTATATTTTAATAAAAGAATATTATCAAGAATATTTAAAATTTTCGGATAGTTCTTATAGTTCAACGAAAAAAGAATTATTATTGAAAATTAATGATCTTGATGAAAAAACAGATAATATAGGTTATGAAGGGATTAGAGTTTTTGAAAAAATAGAAAAGAACACACAAGTAATTGTTCTTAAATCAAAAGAAGACAGCCAAAAGCTAATGAGAAAATCACAAAATGAATGGATTTTTTTGTTAATATTTAGCATAGTTATTATATTTGTTATTTCAACATCAATTTCACTAACATTATCAAAATCAATAAATAAAGTTGTTGTAGCGATGAAAAAAATATCAAATAAACAAATTGATTTTCATATTGAAGAACAGCGAACTGACGAAATAGGTGAGCTGTATAATTCAATTAACGAAATAAATAATAATTTTAGAGATATTATATCAAATATTGACACAACTGCTTCTGCGGTTTTAGATGCGAGTAATCAATTAAATTTTGCATCAATGGAAATTTCGGAACGAGCTAACGAACAAGCCTCTACAACAGAAGAAGTTGCATCGTCTATGGAGCAAATGCTTGTTACTATAAATTCGAATACCGAAAATGCCGAAATAACAGGAATTTCGTCAACAAAATCAGCCGATGGCATGAAAGAAAGTAATGAAGTATTACTTAAAACAATTAAATCGGTTTCTGAAATTAGTGAAAAAATAACAATAATAACAGAAATAGCAGACAAAACAGATATTTTATCTATAAATGCAGCAATTGAAGCGGCAAGAGTTGGCGATGCAGGAAGAGGGTTTGCTGTTGTAGCACAAGAAATTAGAAAACTTGCAGATAAAACAAAAATTGCCTCTGACACAATAGTCAATTTATCAAAAGAAGGACGAGATATTTCCAAAATTGCTGGCGAAAAACTATTAAAAACAATTCCAGACATAATCAATAGTGCCAAACTTGTAAACAACATTGTTACAGCAAGTCGTGAACAACAAAATGGAGTTGAAGCTATAAATAACTCAATACTACAACTAACCGAAATTACAAATCAAAATTCAGCTTCTGCCGAAGAAATGTCTGCATCGTCAGAAGAACTTTCGGCACAAGCAAAGCAATTAAAAAGTTTGATTTCTGTTTTTGACTTAGGTAAGTATCAAATAGATATGACAACAAAATACCAAACAAAAAAACCTGCATACACTTCCAAAAAACACGATTTTAACTCAAATTCAAATAATGATTTAAAACTTGATGATATGTTTGAAAAATATTAAATTCATTAAATAAGTACCCATACAAAATTTTTCACATATTTGTATTTCTTTAATCAGTTGGTTTATAGTTACATAATTGTATCATTGAACTATTGAATAATTGTATTATTCATTATTAGACTTTTGTTGCAAAATTAGGTAGTCCCTACAAAACAGTGTTGGTATGATTAACAAGTATTTACAAAAATATGATT
>JAOZTW010000815.1 GCA_029938985.1 Bacteroidales bacterium
CACAAGAGGAGTTTATCACGATTATTCTTCTGCATGGTATTTAAGGAAAATAGAAGCACCTGATAATGATTATATATCATTTGAATATACAAAAGAAGTTGAACGAATAGAGTTTTTTCAAAGTAAAACAGAGTCTACTGTTTTTCAAAACTTACCAGATTATAACAATAATTTCATGTCTCCTTATGTATTCAATGAGCCAGTTCCCGAATTTAATTTACATAGTGTTACTGTTAGTTTGGGTAATTCGATAACTAAACATGATGCTGTATATTTATCTAAAATAACAACTACTGAAGGTTCTACTATTAGTTTTATTTCCGATTTTGATAGAAATGATTTAAAAGGTGGAAAAAAACTTAATACTATTGAAATTTATAATAACAAAGAAGAATTTATTAAAAAATATATTTTTAGTTATACCAAAGCGAACTGTGAAATAGAACCAGATTGGGAATATTTTTTAGAGGTTGATATAAGTACAAACATTCCTCAATTACTACTTGATATATATCCTAATTCAGAAATAAGTGTAACAGAGAAACACAAATTATTTTTAAAATCAATAACTGAAGTAGGACAAGATGACAAAATGTTACCTCCATACGAGTTTGTGTATTATGAAGGAAATTTACCTCCACGTTTTTCAATTAAACAGGATAAATGGGGATATTATAGTAATAATTTTAATGAAAATGATTATAAAAAATGTGGTTTTATGCCAAGAATGAGATATAAAGATTTTGTTACTAATGAATATATTAAACCAGAATTTAATTGGGGCAGAATATTATATTATGCAGATGCAGTTGTAGGTGTTTTTGCAGAGTATCCAAAAGACAGCAACGGCTCAAACTTAGGAAAAACTAAAGTAGGGATTTTAAAAAAAGTGATATATCCAACAGGAGGTGAAAAAGAATTCTTTTATGAGTTAAATAGCCTTACAGGAGGAAGCAAAGTTGCAGGACTTAGAGTTTCTAAAATATTAGAAAAAACGGCATATAGCAATGATATGATTACAGAGTATTTGTATGAGAATGGAGCTAATTTAGGAAATGGGCAGTTTTCATATACACATATTTTTTCAAATAATTATAATTTACACGAAAAATTTTCAAATATTAGATACAATTCAAAAGAATATAACCAACATTACACCAAAGGAAGCCCTGTTGGCTACAATAAGGTTACTGTTACTCAAACAAACAATGGAAAAACGGTTTACGATTTTATTGGTATCAACCAAATACCAGATAATATAATTAAACCATATCGGTATGTAGATTTTGGCTGGAATCAATACGGACATAATGCATACCCATTTTCAAAACACATAAATTCTGACTGGAAACGAGGAATGATAGAAACAATAACTCATTATGCAGAAGATGATTTAGGAAAAGAAATATCTGTTATTGAAAATAAATATGAATACGAAACTTTTGACAATCCAAATTTTGTTTGGGCTTTAAAACCAGATGCCTATTATATGAAAAATATATCTTATAATCAAATAGATGGTTTAGAGATATTCAATCCAATTCCTCTACCAAGAGTATCTTTTCATAAATTTTATTCCGACAAGTATAAACTTATTGAAACTAAAGAAACAATATTTGATGATAATTATTATGGAAACATTGATAAAGCAATTACAACAATAAAAAATTATGAATATGGACAAACAGTAGTAAGTAGCAATTCATACACTTTTTTAAAAAGTGCAACTATTGAAGGAAGCAAAGGAGAAAAAATAAAAACAACATACAAATATCCTTTTGATAACAGTTATGATGCAACTATTCCAAAACAAACAATGCTTAGTAAATTTATTTTAAATAAAAAAATACAATCAAATACATACAAAGACAATGAATTAATAGCGTCAGTTTTAAGCGATTTTAGATTGTATAACGATATTGTTGTTCCTTATAAATCAAGGCATTATAATTTACATGAAGAAGTTTACGAAGAAAAAATGACAATTGATGAATTTGATGTTTACAATAACATTACCCAATATCATGATAATACAAATTTTTATGTATCAATAATTTGGGGCTACAATTACACCAGACCTATCGCCAAAATTGAAAATGCCAAAATAGCAGACATAGAATCAAATCTCGGTTTTTCAATTGCAGATTTGCAAAATAAAACTCAAAATCAATTAATAATTATTTTTAATAGTTTACGAGATGAAATGCCAAATACAATGATAAGCTCATATACTTACAATTTATTAAAAGGCAGAAGTTCTACCACCACACCAAATAAAACAACTGAATATTATGTTTACGATAAATTAGGAAGACTTTCTACTGTAAACAACCATGAGGATTTTATTATTAAACATATTGATTATAATTATGGT
>JAOZTW010000194.1 GCA_029938985.1 Bacteroidales bacterium
ATAATATTGAAAATGCAAAAAATAATTTACACGAAATAGAAAAATATAAAAAATCGCTTGAAGGACAATATCATTATGCCTACACTATTTTTTATATTTCGTTGGTTTCTTTAATGCTATATTCAGAAGATAAAGATAAAAAATATTTGAAAGATGCAAAAAAACAAATAAAACAGATGAAATTGTGGGCAAAACATTGTCCTGCAAACTATCAGCATAAATACTATTTGATGCAAGCCGAGCTAATGCGAGCTACAGGCAAAACAGAGCAAGCCAAAGAATATTTTGATAAAGCAATTTTTGGAGCAAAACAAGAAAACATGTATTGCGATGAGGCTTTGGCATGGCAACTTGCTGCTCGTTTTTATATAAAAATAAATAAAACACATCTTGCCGAATATTATATGCAAAACGCACACAATGTTTATAAAAAATGGGGAGCTTTGGCGGTATGTAATTATATTGAGCAACAACACCCTACACTTATTTATACTAATAATTACAAAATAAACGAAAACAAAAACGAAATAAAAACTAACGAAACAGTTGTGATAGGAAACAATACAACTGTTTTTGATACAGGTAATTCGCTTGATATGAGTAGTGTAATAAAAGCGTCACAATCGTTGTCGGGAGAGGTGCATTTAGAAAAGCTGCTCCAAAATATGATGCAGATAATAATAGAAAATGCTGGTGCCGATTCTGGATTTATTATTACCAATGATAATGAAAAATACAATATTGAAGCAGAATATAATCATAAAAATAAAATTATGAGTGTTTTGCAAAACGAAAATATTGAAAACTCAAAAAAATTATCTGCCAACATAATAAAATATGTTATCCGAACTCGCAAAGTATTGGTTTTGGACAATGCCACAAATAACTCTACTTACGAGAACGACGAATATATTAAAAATAACAAAGTAAAATCGGTTCTTTGTCAGCCTATTATTCATAAAAATAAACTTGTAGCAATTCTATATTTAGAAAACAATATTAATGTTGGCGTTTTTACGGAACAACGTTTGGATACAATAAATATACTTTCGTCTCAAATAGCTATTTCGATAGAAAACGCATTATTGTACGAAAACTTAGAGCAAAAAGTACAAGAGCGGACAAAAGAACTTGTGGCACAGAAAAAATTAGTGGAACAAAAAAACGAGCACATAACTGCAAGTGTGCGGTATGCCAAAACTATTCAAACAGCTACTTTACCTTTTGAAGAACGAATAAAAAAACAATTGGATTTATTTATTTTGTTTCGCCCAAAAGATATAGTATCTGGTGATTTTTACTGGTTTACACACCTGCCAGCAAAAGACGAATTTTCGGAGAAAAAGTTTATTGCCGCAGTAGATTGCACAGGGCATGGTGTTCCTGGTGCTTTTATGAGCATGATAGGAATGCAACTATTAAATAAAATTGTGAACCAAGACAAAACTATCAGTCCAGCTGATATTTTATTGCAACTGCATAATGGAATTTATGAATCGTTAAAACAAGCAACAAGTAGCAACACCGACGGCATGGACGTTTGCCTGTGTTGTATTGAAAGTGAAAATACCCAACAATTTAAAATAACTTTTTCGGGAGCAAAACGCCCATTATATTATTTTGAAAAAGAAAAAAATAAACTTACACGAATAAAAGGAGACCGAAAAACAATAGGTGGCAAAATAAGAATAAATAGCTTAACTCATTTTTCAAATAAAGAAATTGTGTTACAAAAAAACGATTTATTATACCTAACAACAGATGGTTATGTTGACCAAAACAATAAAGAACGACAAAAAATAGGTTCTCCTAAATTAAAAGAAATATTAAATAATATTGCAAACAAACCATTATCAGAACAAAAACAAATACTGGAAACCGAACTTGATAATTGGCAAGCCGAGGAAAAACAACGTGATGATATTACTGTTGTGGGAATTAAATTATAAAAGTTAAGAGTATCTTATTTTGGCATTTCTCATAAAAAAATTATATAATGAAACTATACGAAAGTAACAAAACAATTGTAGATAAAAGAAAGATAGACGGATTTACTGATGAAGTGATAATTAAATTTTTGAAAACAGAAAATCCAACAGAACAACAGCTTAATAGATTTTATCACGAATATGATATTACAAACCTGTTGAAATCAAAATATATTCGTAAAGCAATAAAAAAGACCATAATTGATGGTAAACCAGCTGTTGTTTTAGAATATTTTGATGGCACTAATTTTTCGGAAATAAAAGAATTAGATAGTGTTGATAAATTTATTTTGCTTGCCTGCAAAATAGTAGAAGCATTGGGCAAAATACATGAACTAAATATTATTCATAAAGATATAAATCCTCAAAATATTTTGGTAAACAAAGAAGGGGAAATTAAAATAATTGATTTTGAAATTTCTTCTAAATACAGCCTAAAAACACAAAACTTGGGTAACCCCGAAGCCTTAGAAGGAACTTTAAACTATATTTCGCCAGAGCAAACAGGACGAATGAATAGAACCCTTGATTACCGTAGCGATTTTTATTCGCTTGGGGTTACATTCTACGAAATACTTACCAGACAATTACCTTTTGAACACAGCGACCCTCTGCAATTAATTCACGCACATATTGCCACTGTTCCTGTTGCTCCAAGTAAAATTAATGATAAAATACCACAGATTTTATCAAACATTGTTTTAAAATTATTATCTAAAAACGCCGAAGACCGTTACCAATCTGCTTTTGGCTTAAAACATGATTTACAACAACTTTCCAAAAGTTCCAAACTTTTGGAAAGCTCTATTTTCAAACTTGGCGAAAAAGATTTTTCGGGCAAATTAATTATTCCAGAAAAACTTTATGGACGAGAAAAAGAGACTAAACAATTATTAGATATTTATAAAAAAATAAGCTCGGCAAACAAAGAACTGTTGCTTGTGGCAGGATTTTCGGGAACAGGAAAATCTATGCTTGTTCACGAAATACATAAAAAAATAACGGAAAACAATGGTATTTATATTGAGGGAAAATTTGACCAATTTCAAAAAGATATTCCATACCATGCCTTAACCATAGCTTTCACAAATTTTGTGGATATTATTCTACATCAAACAGACGAGAACTTACTTTATTGGAAAAATTTAATTACAAAAGCGGTAGGAAATATTGGTAAAATTTTAACAGATTTAATCCCCGATTTCGAATTATTGATAGGCAAACAAGCCGACCTCCCCAAATTAGAAGGCGAGCAGGCACAAAACAGATTTAACTATTTGTGGCAAAGTTTTATGCAGGCAATTTGCAACAAAAAACATCCGCTTGTATTGTTTATCGACGATTTGCAGTGGACCGATTTTAACTCCCTTAAATTAATAAAAACCCTTTTTTTAGACCCAGATATTGAGAATTTTATGTGCATTACCGCCTATCGCAACAACGAGGTGGACAGTACACACATCTTTATGCAATTAATAGAAGAGTTGAAGAAGCAAGAAACAACAATTAGTAAAATAGAAGTAGAAAATTTGAATAAAAATGATATTTTAAATTTACTCACAGATACTCTTAGTGGAACAAAACAAGCTGAAATACAAAAACTTGTAGAACTAATTTTTTCTAAAACACAGGGGAACGCCTTTTTTACTAACCAGTTTATTAAAACACTTTATGAAGAGAAATTATTAACATATAGTTTTGAAAAAGCTGTTTGGCAATGGGAAATATCGGAAATTGAAAACCTAAAGATAACCGAAAACGTGGTTGAACTGTTGGGCAAAAAAATAAAAAAATTACCCAAAACAACACAACAGTTATTACAAACGGCTTCCTGTATTGGCAATAAATTTTCGCTTGCGATGTTACAAACAGTTGCTGATAAAAAAAATCCTTTATTTGAAAGCAAAACGTTTAATTATAATGCTGGTATGGAAGCGGCTATTTTTGCGGGTTTGCTTATTCCACTCAAAAATAACAAGTATAAATTTGTTCATAACAGCATTCAACAAGCCATATATCAAAAAATATTAGATACCCACAAAAACAACTTCCACCTACAAATAGGACGACTATTGATAAAAAAGCATGTTACAAACGAAAAAATATTAACCAATGATAATATACAAAACGAGGACTTAGGAAAGATAATTTTTGATATTGTAAATCAAATAAATTTTGGTTTGCACTTGATCTACAGTAAAGAAGAAAAACAACAATTTATAAAACTAAATATTATTGCAGGCAAAAAAGCAAAAAGTACTGCCGCTTACACTGTTGCCCTAACTTATTTTGAAACAGCGAAAAAACTGTTAGACAAAAATTCGTGGAATACAGATTATAAATTAACGCTTGAGATAAACGAAAACATTGCCAAACTTTGTTATTTAATAGGAGAATATAAAAAAACAGATGATATAGTAAATATTGTAATAGATAATACAACCAATTTTATGGATAACATTGAAATATATGATATTCAAATAAATTCTTACAGAATACAAAATAAATTAGAAGAAGCTGTTGCATTAGGTTTAAAAGTATTAAAACAACTTGGTGTAAAATACCCAAAAAAACAAACAAAAATTCATATTGCTATTAGTTATATTAAATTAAAAATAGTAATGGGACGAAAGGATTTTGACGACCTATCAAATATACCCAAAATGGTTGATAAAAAACAATTAGCAGTAATGAAAATATCTACTGCAATGGTTTCTTCTGCTTATTTTACTAATCCTAACTTAATGTCTTTAATGTCTTTATTGGGAATAAGAATTTCTATAAAGTATGGAATTACTGAATATTTACCTTTTATATATGCTGGCTTTAGTATTGCTCTTTCGGGTATGAATAAAATAGATAATGCAATGGAGTTTTCTAAATTGGCTATAGATATGATAAACAAATTGAATGCTAATAAAGAAGAAGCTAAGGTAAATTTTATGTATAATTACTTTGTTTCTATATGGAAAAATAATATTGCTCAAATAGTAACTAACATTTATGGAAATTTTAAATTAGCTAATGAATTAGGGGATATTGAATATGCGAGTTATAGCCTTTATACTTATTTTTTTTATTTTTATACAGATATACCATTAACACAAATTAAAAATCAACTTTTAAAAAATCATATTTTTTTAGAAAAAGTTAATAATAAAAGAAGCATAAAATTCAATTTATTTAGAGTACAATATTGCACAAAATTAATAGGAAATAAATCTTTAAAAGAAAGCAATTTTAACGAAGATATTGAGTTAAAGAATGCAATTAAAAATTCAAATAACTATTTTTTATCAATAATATTTGAACAAAAAGTATATTTTAATTTGATATTTAATAATTTTGAAGATGCTAAAATAAATACATCTAAGTTAGAAGAGTATTATATAGCACTAAAACCTACATATACATATGCTACTTCAATATTATACTTATCGTTAGCCTTGTCGGAGTTGTATATACTTTCTGGCACAAAAATATATCTTAAAAAGATAAAAAAACAAATAAAACAGATGAAATTGTGGGCAAAACATTGTCCTGCAAACTATCAGCATAAATACTATTTGATGCAAGCCGAGCTAATGCGAGCTACAGGCAAAACAGAGCAAGCCAAAGAATATTTTGATAAAGCAATTTTTGGAGCAAAACAAGAAAACATGTATTGCGATGAGGCTTTGGCATGGCAACTTGCTGCTCGTTTTTATATAAAAATAAATAAAACACATCTTGCCGAATATTATATGCAAAACGCACACAATGTTTATAAAAAATGGGGAGCTTTTGCTGTATGTAATCATATTGAGCAACAGCACCCTACACTAATTTATACTAATAATTACAAAACTAACGAAATAAAAACTAACGAAATAAAAACTAACGAAACTGTTGTTATAGGAAACAATACAACTGTTTTTGATACAGGCAAATCGCTTGACATGAGTAGTGTAATAAAAGCTTCACAATCGTTGTCGGGAGAGGTGCAATTGGAAAAGCTGCTCCAAAATATGATGCAGATAATAATAGAAAATGCTGGTGCCGATTCTGGATTTATTATTACCAATGATAATGAAAAATACAATATTGAAGCAGAATATAATCATAAAAATAAAATTATGAGTGTTTTGCAAAACGAAAATATTGAAAACTCAAAAAAATTATCTGCCAACATAATAAAATATGTTATCCGAACTCGCAAAGTATTGGTTTTGGACAATGCCACAAATAACTCTACTTACGAGAACGACGAATATATTAAAAATAACAAAGTAAAATCGGTTCTTTGTCAGCCTATTATTCATAAAAATAAACTTGTAGCAATTCTATATTTAGAAAACAATATTAATGTTGGCGTTTTTACGGAACAACGTTTGGATACAATAAATATACTTTCGTCTCAAATAGCTATTTCGATAGAAAACGCAATATTGTACGAAAACTTAGAGCAAAAAGTACAAGAACGCACGCAAGAAGTTATTGAAAAAAACGAGAAGCTGAATCAACAAAATGAAAAAATTCAAGCTACTGCCGATAGTTTACAAAAAGCCAACGATGAAATTACAAATAAAAATGAACAAATAACTGCAAGTGTGCGGTATGCCAAAACTATTCAAACAGCTACTTTGCCTTTTGAAGAACGAATAAAAAAACAATTGGATTTATTTATTTTGTTTCGCCCAAAAGATATAGTATCTGGTGATTTTTACTGGTTTACACACCTGCCAGCAAAAGACGAATTTTCGGAGAAAAAGTTTATTGCCGCAGTAGATTGCACAGGGCATGGTGTTCCTGGTGCTTTTATGAGCATGATAGGAATGCAACTATTAAATAAAATTGTGAACCAAGACAAAACTATCAGTCCAGCTGATATTTTATTGCAACTGCATAATGGAATTTATGAATCGTTAAAACAAGCAACAAGTAGCAACACCGACGGCATGGACGTTTGCCTGTGTTGTATTGAAAGTGAAAATACCCAACAATTTAAAATAACTTTTTCGGGAGCAAAACGCCCATTATATTATTTTGAAAAAGAAAAAAATAAACTTACACGAATAAAAGGAGACCGAAAAACAATAGGTGGCAAAATAAGAATAAATAGCTTAACTCATTTTTCAAATAAAGAAATTGTGTTACAAAAAAACGATTTATTATACCTAACAACAGATGGTTATGTTGACCAAAACAATAAAGAACGACAAAAAATAGGTTCTCCTAAATTAAAAGAAATATTAAATAATATTGCAAACAAACCATTATCAGAACAAAAACAAATACTGGAAACCGAACTTGATAATTGGCAAGCCGAGGAAAAACAACGTGATGATATTACTGTTGTGGGAATTAAACTATAGAAATAAGTACCTATACAAAAGTTTTTACACATTTGTATTTCTTTAATCTATTGGTTTATAGTTACATAAGGGTGCTCCAAAAAACTCAAAAATCAAGGCTTTCAAAATTCTTAAAGTTTGAGTTTACTCCTGTAAATGAGTGTTTTAATAATTTTGTATAACGCAGAGTTTTGGGTTTTTAGGAGTACCTATAATTGTATCATTGTATCATTGAACCATTGAATAATTGTATCATTGAATATATTCGTTTATACTTCCTCTATTTTTAAGTTCTTGAATCATTTTAATTCTATCATCAATATTTTTCCAATGAATAAATGCAGGCTTTGCAAGTAATTCTTGTTTTGATAATTCAGTAATTTCACAAATTTTATTATTTACAGCAAGCATTTTATAGCTATCAATAGTAGAGCAAAACATGCCCACTTCTACGTTTTCAAATAAAGTTCTATATTTTTCTTCCGAGTTTTTCAAAGCATCATTTATTTGTTTTTCGTTAGTTATATCTCGAATTGTACCTTGTAGAAGAAGCCTATTTCCCATTTCAAAAGGAGTTGCAAGAACTGTTGAGGGAAATTCTCTTCCGTTAATTTGTTCGTGCGTCCATTTCCTGAAACACGAACCTTCGTTAAACGATTTCTGTGCTAATATTGAAGAAGAAGAACCATCAGGTTGGTATTCTGGGGCTAAATCGGTACTGGTTCAGTTCAATTCTTGTCAAAAATTATTTTGGAAAAGTAACTTAGTTAAGGCATCTTTTATAATGAACAAATCTTGCTATTCATAATTATTTCATTGTAATATGCTTCTTCAATAAAACAATTATTTTATGATTTCTTTGCTAAGTATTTCAAATTTTATATCTTTGTTGTAGATATCGCTGTTTCATATCTGTTGTGATATGTATTTATTTTTGCAAATATTTGAAATTTAAAGACCTAAGTGAAAATGAAATAATAAAGAACTCCAGAATACGCCGTTTTTTTGTTCTTTTAATAATCTGCAAATAGCGAGCTATTTAATGACTTCTTAAATTTTTTTAAAGGGCAAAATAAACAAGTAGGTTGGAGTTAATTATTTTTTCTTTTTCACTAAATACTAAAAGTCCGGAAAACTTTTTACCAGAACATTAAAGCATTGATTAATTGCTTTTTA
>JAOZTW010000195.1 GCA_029938985.1 Bacteroidales bacterium
AGACGAAGAAAGCGAAAGAATACGAAAAAAAGAAAAAGAAGAACGGCAAAAAGAAGACGAAGAAAGCGAAAGAATACGAAAAAAAGAAAAAGAAGAACGGCAAAAAAAAGACGAAGAAAGCGAAAGAATACGAAAAAAAGAAAACGAAGAATGGCAAAAAAAATCGGACAGAGTAACTTTAGCACTAAAAGAAACAATGAAAGAAACCAATAGACATTTAGGTGGCATTGGCAAAAGCCTTGGCGATGTTACAGAAGATTATTTTTACAGTAGCATTAGTACAACGTGCAACGTAAATGGAATACAATATGATAATGTAGAGAAAAAATTTACTTATAAATCAAAAACGAGAGATGCCGAATATGATATTATTTTAATAAACACCACACGTATTCTTATAGTAGAAGTAAAGCACAAACTAAGACAAAGCGATATAGAAAAATTTGCAAACAAACAACTGCCTTTGTTCAAAGAATTTTTTCCAGAATATAAAAATTATGCTATTCATGGAGCTGTTGCAGGAATGACTATTGAAGATGATAGTATTGAAATAGCCAGCCAGCTGGGTTTGTATGTTTTCACTCAATCGCAAGACTCTGATAATATGATTATTCTTAATCCGAAAGGTTTTGAATCAAAAAAAATAAATTAATTTGTTGTTTATAAATTATTAAGAATTGCCCATATAAAAATCTAATACCATTATTTTAAAGATATAATTATATTTTGCTTGAATAAGTTCCGATTTCGCTTTTATCAAATCTGTTTTGGCAATATTATAATCAACGGTATTGATTGTACTTAGCTGGTATTTTCTTTCAGTATTGTTAAAAGATAACGTTAAAGCTTCTACATATTTTTTTGAAGACAGATATTTTTTTAACGCAGCTTCGGCATCAAAATATGCTTGTTTAACTGTTTTACTAATAATATCTTTTGTTGTTTCCAATTCATATTTATTTGAGATAACAGACAGTTTTGCTTTCTTAACGTTAGTATTAACAATGTTTTTATTAAAAATAGGAATATTTAGCGAAACACCTATATATTTGTAAATATTATCTGTAATTTGCTCCTGATAAGGAACACTATTTGTTGGATAAATATAGTTTTGCATATAAATTGGTTGCCCCGATTCGGTTACATACATTGTAGGCGTTGTACCAAGATATTGAATTGAACCAGTGCTGTCAAACGTTTCGTATGACGAAGAATAGCTTGAGGTGAGATAGCCAGAAAGTGCTACCGTAGGATACCTTCTGCTGCCTGCAATTAATATTTCTTTCTCCGAACTTTGCAATTTATATTCAGCAGTTTGAACTTCCGCACGATTTTCTAGAGCATAACTAATTATTTCGTCTAATTTATAAATAAGTATAGGATTATCAGGTATTTCTACTTTGGGAATTTCAATTTCAAAAGTGTCACTTTCTGGCAAATTTAATGCCTGATACAGTGTGAAGTATGATAAATCTAAATTGTTTTGAGTAGTTATTATATTTAGTTCCTCTTTGGCAACTTGTGCTTTTATATCCAATAAATTAGTGTATGCTAATTGCTCTGCATCTACAAGTTTTTTAATACGAGAATGCTGTTGCAGAATAGATTGATATTGTTCTTTGGCTACTTTATTAATTTCTTGCGAATATAAAATATCCAAATATGCTACTGATATTTCTATTGTTATATTATCTTTTATAGTTTGAAACTCCGACTGACTTGCAAGCATATTTAATTTATTTTGTTTAATAGTGTTTAACTGTCGAAATCCATTAAATAGAGTGATAGAACTACCCAACGAAAAATTATCGTTTATAGTTGTACCTTGCTCATAATTACTTGTATAGACATTAAATTTGTCTCCAAAATTATAATTCCGAGATATATTTGTGTTCAAACTTGGTAACAAATTATACCTACTTTGTTTATAGTCTAATTCAGATATTTCGTTGTTTACACTTTGTTTTTTTAATTGCAAATTATTTTCTAAGGCATAATTAATGCAAGTTTCGAGACTCCAAACATTCTTTATTGGCTTGTTCTGAGCAAATAAAGTAGAACTAAATAATAATAAGCTAATAAGCATTGAATATGTTATTTTTTTCATTATTTTGTTTGTATAAAAATTGGTAAGTAAAAAATTATTGCAATTAAAGAGAATATTAGTCCACCAATTGTACCAGAGGCAAGAGCAAACCAAAAAACATCGTTTTGAGCAAATAGGATAAATGGTATAAGTCCCAGTATTGTAGAAAGAATAGTAATAAAAATAGGAACAATTTTATTATTAAATGCTTTAACAAATAATTTTATTTGATTAATTTTTTTGGTAAAACATTTTTTTTTCAAGTTGTTATAATCATTAATTATATAAAGTGCCGAATTAACTGTTAAACCACTCAACAGTACAAAAGAAGCATAGCCTCCTTGGTCAAAATTCAAATCAAACAAATAAAAAGTAAGGAAAACTCCAATAAACGAAATTGGAATCATAAATATTACGGCAAAAGGTTGTGTTAAAGATTCAAAAGAAATGGCACAAATAAAATATATAATTAGAGCTACCAAAAACAACAACCAATATGGCTGTTTGCCTGATTCCTCCATACTTATAATATGTAAATTATTTTTTTGTTTTTTTGCATAATAACCTATTGGAAATATAGTTTGCATTTCTAAAAGTTGTTCGCTAAGGTATTCGTTACCAAACTTTTGTGTTCCACTATAATCAAATTCTATAAAACGTCTATATTCCTGATTTATTTTTATAATATCCTCGCCTGTTTTCAATTTATTTATTTCTACAAAATTTTTTAGTTTAACGCTATTATTATTTATTTTGAGAGGATAATTTTTCAAATTCCAAACATCAAAAGTTTCGGCTTGGACTGATTGTAATTTTATTGAAATATATTTTTTATTAATCATAAAAAATAAATTATTGTAATTTGTGTGTGTTATATTTGTTAAATTTTCAAAAATACTAATAGGTGACAATTCTGAATTTGTAATTTTCTCATTATCAAGCGTCATCACATATTCATATTCATTTTCCTTGCGTTCAAATATGTTTCTATATGCGGTGGTCGTTGTTTTTTCTATTCGTGGATGTTCTGTTAATTTGTTACGAAAAATATTATTTATAGAATTTAATTCATCGTAATTATATCCGTATATTGCAACGCCGTAGTGTGGTAATTGTCCGCCTTTGTAATTATCAAAACCTTTTCCTACTCCATAAATATTCCAAGTTGCTCCGTCTCTATTTAATGCTCTATTAATTAATTTTGCTTTCAAAACAATTGGGAACGAAGTATTTGTATATTGCGGTTTGAAATATATGCTAATAAAACCTGTACGATTATTATAAATATGGGTTACAAAACGTGAAATTTCGGGAAACTCTAAAAGATAATTTTCAAGATATTTTATAAGTACGTTTGTTTGTGCAATAGGTGTACCTTGTGGCAGTTGTGCTACAACATTTAATTTTGTTTCCTCCGATTTTGAATAATACGAACCCTCAAAAACATACAAATTAAACAAGCGAAAACTGCCACCAAGTATTTTATTTAATGTTGGTTTAATGTGTTCTATAAATATTTCGGAACCAAAAATATTATTGTATATCCTGTCAGGCAGATTGGGATTTTCTATTCTACTTGGCAGTTTATGAACAGGAATACCAAAGAGAAGTATAATAAAAATTATTGCTATTACTTTAAAACGATTCAAAAATTTTATTACCCTTTCGTAAAAATTTGTTATAAGAACTTTTATATAATTTTTTCTAAATATATTATTTTTATTTTTAAAAAATAATATTTTTTTATAAGTTGTTGTTTTGTATATTCCTATTTTGTGGGCAAGTGCAGGAATAAAAAATAAGGCAATAAGAAGTGAAACAAATAAATTTATTATTATTACATAAGCAAAATCAATAAGGTTAAGACGAATTTTTTCGTCTAAAAAAAATATTATTATTAACGAAGCAATTGTTGTAAGCGAAGAAGCTAATATTGGAAGAAAAACTTTGATGTTATTTTTGTGCTTTATATGGTCTATCATTACAATGCTGTTATCTATTATTAATCCTAACGAA
Organism: Bacteroidales bacterium; assembly: GCA_029938985.1. GTDB lineage: Bacteria > Bacteroidota > Bacteroidia > Bacteroidales > JAOZQN01 > JAOZQN01. The sequence continues at coordinate 4,103 of JAOZTW010000195.1, forward strand.
ACAGTTATACCGGCAAGTGAATATAAGTGAATTTCGATTTTTAGTAAATAATAAAAAATAACAGCAATAGATAAGTTGGCAAGCAAACTAATTAGTATCAGTAATAAATATTTGACTTTTCTACTAATTAAGAGTACAAATAATAATAAAATAATAATAGTATATAAAGTTCGTTTTGCTATTTTTTGCAATTCATTACTTAAATATTCGCTTGAATCTTCGCTTATGAGCAAAAAATAATTTGCAGGTAAGTTGTTTCTTAATTCCGTTATCTTATTTTTTATTCTTTTGGAAAGTACAATATTATTAACATTTTTGTCGGGATAGATAACAATATTTATAGAATTTTTACCATTGATACGATAATAAGAAGACGGTTCACTTTCTACTTCTCTTATAGTGCAAATATCTGTCAGGTAAATAATACGATTACCCGTTTTTTTGATAACTATATTTTTCCAGTTTATTTGTTCCGAAAGTTCGTTTTTTAAAATAACATAAGTTGTTAAAATATTTTCGCCGTTTTTTTCCGTACCAAAACCGAGCGTCTCTTTTGCAAAATAATTATCTATGCCTTGTCTTAATTCGGTGATAGAGATATTTAGATTTTGTAAGATATTATTATCAAAACCTATTTCCCATTGCAAAGGTGTGGCTCCATAAATTTTTATCCTATCAATACCATTTATTAATGATAATTTATTCTTTATATTTTTTTCTGCAAATTCTTGAATGCGATAAGGTGATGCCGAAGCATTTAAGGTATAAGTTAATAATGCTTTTTCTTCGTTCTCATTAGGGCTATTGACTGTTATTGTTGGATAAGAAACATGCTCGGGAAGCTTGGCGTAAACCTGACGAACAAGTGAGGCAAGCTCAAAACGAGCATTATCAATATCTACTGTTTTATCAAATTCGATGCTTATACTTCCATAATTTTTTGACGACACAGAACTGATATTTTTTATACCACGCATAGTATTAAATACGCCCTCGTATTTAGAGGTTACCTCTTGCTCTATAACACGACTTGTAGCATTATGCCAAAAATATTTAACCGTTATTTCCGATATTTTATTAGAAGGATTAAGCTGTAACGAAATAAATGGTAATAAAACTATTCCAATAATTATTAGGACAGTAAAAAATATTATTATTGAAAAAGAGCTTAATTTCATTTATTTATCAAATTTTGAAATAGAATCATCTCCTTGTATGGAGAATTTTTTAATGCGTTAGCTATAAAATCCCTCAATGAGGGTTTCATTTATTTATTAAATTTTTTAGAAATTATTTTTAAAAACCAAAACAATACAGGAATAAAAAATAAACTAACAATAGTGCCTACAATCATGCCGCCAATAACACTGATAGCGAACGGACGTTGTAATTCTGCACCTATACCTGTGGTAAAAAAAAACGGTATTAAAGCCACAACTGTTGTTAAACTTGTCATTAAAATTGGTTTTAAACGACGCTTGCCGCCTATCAAAATTGCGTTCATAAGTGTTTGAGACAATAACTCTTTATTTATTGTATCTATTTTTAATATTGAATCGTTAATAATTATACCACTCATTACTACAATACCAATTGCCGACATTATGTTTAACGACACGCCAAATAAGTATAACAAAAGGAACGAGCCAAAAATATCAATAGGTATTTCTATTAAAATTATAAGCGGAAGACTAAACGATTCAAACTGTGCTGCGAGGATAAAGTAAAGTAATAAAATAGAAATTAATAGGACAATAAATAGTTCTTTAAACATCTTTTTATTAAGGAAATAATTACCTGTAAAATTAATCTGTATTTCGTCATAAAAACTCATACTTGCCTGTGTTGTAGCAATTAATTTTTTATAATCAATATTGTCTGCGTAAGGAATAAGCGGAATATACTCGCCTTGTTTACCCGAAATTATCATTTTATAAGCCGTCTTATCTTGTACCGAAATAATGGATTTTAATGGTATTTTGCGACCTTCAGAATTATGTATGTCAGTATTATTTATAATATCAGAAATATGACGTTCACGTTCGCTTAAAATTATTGGTATAAATTTATTGAACGATTTTAATGTTCCTATTTTATTACTACGGAATAAAGTTTTTAATGTTTGATAAACAGTTTGATAATCAATATCATAAATTAATAATTTGTCTGATAAAATAGTTATTTGTTTGTTGGTTTGTGTAGTAATATTTGTTTTAAAATTTATTTTTGTATCTGAATTTAACTTTTTGATTATATTATTTATGGTATCAATACTTGGCGAAATATTTTGGTTTACAGACATTATTTGTAGTTCTAATTTGGAATTATTATTATCAAAAAGTTTTTGAAAAATATTTTCCGATTTTTCAAAACTATAAACAGTCTGAGGGTATTTATTTTTTATGAAAAAATCAAAATTAGTTTTTAAATTGTTAATATCAATTTGTTTATCAGTTTTGATATAAACAGAAGCCTCCGAAAAACTTAAATCGTATTTCTGGTTAAGTAAAAATTGTTGTTCGCCTATAAATGAATTAGATGATAGTATTAAGGTATCTATTGTTTTTAAAAATTTTGTTACACGTATTTTATTCTCTTCAATAGAAATGTTTTCGTTCCAGTCTATATTTAAAATTATTTCGCTTTCTTCTATATTTGGTAGTTTTTCTTTTTCTAACATAAAACCTAATAAAACAGATAGTAAAGCTAATGATAAAAATATTATTAATGAAATAGCTCTTTTATTAAACACAAGATTTAATATTTTTTCGTAAACAAATTCTAATTTTATTCTATTAAATTTTTGTATAAATTTATCTATTTTAAGACTTCTATTTTTTAAGTATAACAAACGGTAGAACGTAGGTATTAAAGTTATGGAAACAACGTATGAAGCAAATAGACCTACCGAAACCGCCACTGCTTGGTCGTAGAAAATTGCTCCAGAAATACCGCTGAGAAAAATTAATGGCAAAAAAACCGCACAAGTGGTAAGCACCGAACTCAACAAAGGACGTATAATCTCGTTTGTCCCTCTAACGCAAGCATCGGAGACAACGGCTGTTTGTTCGTAGTATTGACTTATATTATCTATAACGATTATAGAATTATCAATCATCATACCTATGCCTAGCACAAGACCAGACAGCGAAATTATATTTATGGAAATTCCGAAAAGATAGAAAAAAATAAAAGCTATAATAAGCGAAACTGGTATGGAAATACCTATTAAAATTGGTGCCCTAATATTTTTCAGGAAAAAAAACATTATCAGAAAAGATAAAATACCGCCATACAAAAGTGTTAATTTTAAATTAGAAATAGAATAATCTAACAAAGCGGTTTGGTTACGGCTGATATTAAATTCCATGTCTGGATAATCACTTTCAAATAAATTAATTAATTCTTTTAATTCGCTCTTTAAATTTTGCATACGGGCATCAGATTGCTTTATTATTTGCAACACAACAGCAGGTTTGTACGATTGCATGTAGATGCCTTTTTGGGCTTGTGCTTTAATTTTTATTTCTGCAATATCTTTGAGTTGAAAAATATGCTCGTCTTTTTTTAGATAAATATTTTCAATATCTGATATGTTTCGTAAGACTGACGAAAATTTTATATTATATTGATATTGACCATCTTTTACCTGTAAACTTCCAATATCAATATTATTTGAGAGCAGGGCAAATTCAATATCTTGATAAGAAATATCTATGGATAATAATTTATTTTTATTAGGTAAGATAATTAATTCGGCTCGGTCGCAACCGCTGATATCTGCCATAGCAATATTAGGAAGTTGTTCTATACGACGTTTGATAATATTTTCACAAAACTCACTTAATTGCAAAAAATCCTTCTCCAACAAACTATCTTTTCGTAAGTTAATACTAAGGTCTAATACCGGAATATCTGTTACATTGGCTTTTATTACTTTGGGACGTTCAAGGGCTTTGGGCAAATAATTTAATGAACCGTCTATTTTTTCGTTTACCTCCAAAAAAGCATAATTAATATTTGTTCCATACTTAAAATGAAGCTGAATTATAGCAATACCGTCTCTACATTCGGTTTTTATATCGTGCAAATGCGAAACTTGTAATAATTGACTACGCAAAGGGTTTACTATACTGTTGTGTAATTCTCGTGCCGAACTGTTGGGGTAGGAAACCTGAACGGTTACAATAGGAATATCAATACTGGGCATTAGAGAAATTGGCAGATTTAGGTAAGCAAGAACTCCAATAATAACAATTGATAGATAGGTCATTAAAACTGCAATTGGACGCTCTATAAGAAATTTTACCATAAAATTAATTAATTACAATAATATGCCTAATTAGTAATCCGTTTCACCTGCGAATCATGTGTGAGATTAAGAT
>JAOZTW010000816.1 GCA_029938985.1 Bacteroidales bacterium
ATATGAAAAAATTAAAAAATTAATTTTTTTTCTAAATTCTCACTGAATTACTGTTTTTGCCTTATGGCAAAAAATAAGGGACGTTGGAAAGTCTTTTCGGATAACAATACTTTAGATAATTCAGTCTTAATATGTTACTTGGATTTTATTAAAAAGCAATCAATCAATGCTTTAATGTTATGATAAAAAAATTTCCCGACTTTTCAGATAATATATAAACTCTTTTGTTTGCTTTTTTATTTTTTGCTTGGTAGCAAAAAATAAAAAATATTGGCGTTTTTCACAAGTATCAATTTTTTCGTTACTTTTGAAATATTAAAATGCTCTTTTATAAAGGTAAACTTTAATTCTAATATTTCAAAAAAGCCTTAACCCAACTTGACACTTGTGAAAAACGCCAAAATAATAAATCATTAAAACAAAAACGATGAAAGCAAATTATATAGAACATATTGGTATTGCTGTAAAAAATATTGATGAAGCAAAAAAATACTACGAAGAAGTTCTTGGTTTACAATGTTATAATACAGAAATAGTTGCAGACCAAAAAGTAAAAACAGCATTTTTTAAAGTTGGAGAAACAAAAATAGAACTTTTAGAAGCCACTTCGAACGAGAGTCCAATTGCTAAATTTATTAATAAAAGAGGTGAGGGAATTCATCACATTGCGTTTGCAGTAGATGACACTAATGCAGCCTTAAAACATGCAGAGGACAAAGGAATTAGAACAATTGATAAAACAGCCCGTAAAGGAGCAGAAGGACTTAATATTGGTTTTTTACACCCAAAATCAACCAAAGGTGTGTTGACAGAATTATGTAGTTAAAAATACAATTGAAATTCAGTTTAATTTCAACAGTATTTCAACAGTATTTCAACAGTATTTCAACAGTATTTCAACAGTATTTCAAATATCATAATAATGCTAAAAAAGATAGACATATATATAATTAAGAAATTTTTAGGAACATTTTTCTTTTCTATTATGTTGATTATTAGTGTAGCAATAGTTTTTGATTTTTCAGAAAACCTTGATGAGTTAATTGAAAAAAAAGTTACTGCAAAAGAAATTATTTTTGATTATTACTTAAATTTCATACCATATTATGTCAATTTATTTCTCTTTCTATTTGTTTTTATTTCGGTAATTTTTTTCACCTCCAAAATGGCAATAAAGAGTGAAATTATTGCAATACTAAGCACAGGAATTAGTTTTAGACGTTTATTATACCCATATTTTATATCAGCTTTAGTGCTTGCGGTGCTATCATTGGCACTCAGTAATTTTATAATACCGCCAGCAAATAAAATTAGATTAAAATTTGAGGGAGATTATTTGCATCATCGCAAATACGATAATTCTAAAAATATGCACAAACAAATTAGTCCTGGTGTGTTTTTATATATTGAACATTACGCAATTAATACTGATATTGCACAGAAATTTTCCATAGAAAAATTTGAAGACGACCGACTCGTTTCCAAACTTGTATCTGCAAATGCTCGTTGGGACACCACAAAAAACAAATGGGTTGTAAACAATTACTATATAAGAGAATATGGGGGAAAAAAGGATATTATTACTTATGGAAAATCAATAGACACTGCTATAAATATTTACCCCGAAGATTTTAAACGAACACTAACAGATGTAACAACTCTAAATTATTTTGAACTTAACGAATTTATCAGCACACAACGACTTCATGGAGCAGAAAATATAGATGTTTTTTTATTAGAAAAATACAGAAGGATTGCGTTTCCTTTCTCCACATTTATTTTGAGTTTTATTGGAGTTTCTATTTCTTCTCGCAAAGTAAAAGGAGGAATTGGTTTAAATATTGGGATTGGAATACTTATTAGTTTTATTTATATTTTATTTATGCAAATATCTGATCAATTTACAATTAAAGGAAATTTCCCTCCATTATTATCTGTTTGGGTGCCAAATATTATTTTCACATTTGTATCTTATTATGTTTACCGAATAGCTCCAAAATAAAGTTTAGAGTACTCCTAAAAACCCAAAACTCTGCGTTGTACAAAACTATTAAAACACTCATTTACATGAGTAAACTCAAACTTTAAGAACTTTGAAAGCCTTGATTTTCGAGTTTTTTAGGAGTACCCTTGATATAATCTGGATAAATTAGGCATATTAAAATAAATAATTGATAATTTTAAATGAACTTATTTTTGTTTTTAACAATTCAATAAGTGAAAACGAAATAATAAGTAGCTCCAAGATACACCGTTTTTTGTTTTTTTAATAATTTAATAATCTGCAAATAGTGAGCTATTTAATGACTTTTTAAAATTTTTTAAAAGGACAAAACAAACAAGTAGATTGGTGTTAGTTATTTTTTCTT
>JAOZTW010000196.1 GCA_029938985.1 Bacteroidales bacterium
TTTTATCTTCTTCAATAAACATGCAAATATCTTGATATTATTATATTTATTGAATAGTTTAAAAAAAAAGTTCAGTTAAAAATATCAATTATTTATTTTAATATGCCTAAATCAATTCCTGATTCTTAATTCTTACATGCTTTTTTTAATAAACAAGTCCCACAAAACAATTCCAACACTAACCGAGATATTAAAAGAGTGTTTTGTACCAAATTGTGGGATTTCAATACAATAATTACTCATATTAATAATTTCTTGGGCTACACCTTTTACTTCGTGTCCAAAAACAAAAGCATATTTTTTTTTATCATCAATTTCAAAATTTTGTAACTCAATACTGTTTTCAGTTTGCTCAATACAAACAATATCAAATCCCTGTTTTTTTAAATCATCTACTGCCAATTTTGTTGTTTCAAAATACTTCCAGCTAACCGCTTTTGTGGCACCAAGAGCCGTTTTTCTTATATCATTATGAGGAGGTTTTGCAGTAATTCCGCACAAATACATAGCCTCAATCAAAAAAGCATCGCTTGTTCTAAATACCGAGCCAATATTATTCATGCTTCTCACATTGTCGAGAACGACAATAAATGGAGTTTTTTTTGTGGTTTTAAAATCCTCAATTGTTTTCCTATTTAACTCAATATTTCTTAATTTTCTCATAATTTATTTTAAAAATTTTAGCAAAAATGAAAAAAAATTTTTTAATACAAATAAAAAAATTACTTTTGTTCAAAAATAATTCACAATTTATAATATATACATCAAATGAATTTACACGAATTTCAAGGCAAACAAATACTTAGGAAATTTGGAGTAGCTGTTCCAGAAGGAATAGTTGCCGAAACAGTTGAAGAAGCAGTAGAGGCAGCAAAAAAAATACAAGCAAGTACTAATGTAACAAGTTGGGCTGTAAAAGCACAAATTCATGCAGGCGGACGAGGAAAAGGTGGTGGCGTAAAAATCGCCAAATCAATGTCGGAAGTTGAGCAATTTGCTGGAGAAATTTTGGGTATGCAATTAATTACTCATCAAACAGGTCCTGTGGGTAAAAGAGTAAATAAAATATTGATTGAACAAAGTATATTTTACCCCAACGATGAAGGTAAAATTGATGTAGCAGAATACTACATGAGTGTTTTACTAAACAGAGAAACAGGTCGTAACATAATAATGTATTCCTCTGAGGGTGGTATGGATATTGAAAAAGTAGCCGCCGAAACTCCAGAGAAAATATTTAAAGAAGAAATTGACCCAACAACTGGCATTTTACCATTTCAGGCACGTAAAATAGCTTTCAATCTTGGTTTGAGTGGCAAGGCTTTTAAACAAATGTCTAAATTTGTTGTATTATTATATAAAGCTTATGAAAAAAGTGATTCGTCTATGTTTGAAATCAATCCTGTTTTCAAAACTTCCGATAATTTAATTCTTGCCGCCGACTCAAAAGTTAAATTAGACGAGGACGCATTATTTCGTCAAAAAGAATTTGCAGCAATGCGAGATGTAACCGAAGAAGACCCAACAGAATTAGAAGCTGGAAAATTTGGTTTAAATTTTGTTAAGTTAGATGGTAACGTTGGTTGCATGGTAAACGGTGCCGGTCTTGCAATGGCTACAATGGATATTATAAAATTATCGGGTGGTAATCCTGCTAACTTCCTCGACGTGGGTGGAACAGCTAATGCAGAAACAGTTGAAGCTGGTTTTAGAATTATTTTGAAAGACCCTAATGTAAAAGCTATTTTAATAAATATATTTGGTGGCATTGTAAGATGCGATAGAGTAGCTCAAGGAGTAGTAGATGCCTATAAATCAATTGGTAATATTAGAGTACCTGTTCTTGTTAGACTCCAAGGAACAAATGCAATTGAAGGAAAAGAAATTATTGACAACGCTGGACTAAAAGTACATTCTGCAATAACATTACAAGAAGCCGCCAACTTAGTAAAATCAAACGTATAAAATGAAACCATATAAAAATAATATTCAGAAAATAGAATTTATTGAAAGTGAAAATTTGTTAATTCAAACATGGCAAAAAGATAGCGAAGACTTAGAAGAAGACGATTTTAAAAAAGAAATGCTTGAATTATCTACGTTTTTCCTAAATTTACAACCCCAAAAGGTATTAATTGATATGCGAGAATTTTATTTTTTGGTTGTCCCTGAAATTCAAGATTGGGTTAATGAAAATGTAAATTCAAAATTGTCAAAATTACATGACACAAAAACAGCATTTGTTGTTAGTCCCGACTTTTTTACTGCTGTTTCGGTAGAACAAACTCTTGAGGAAGCAAATGGTAAAAAACTGAATAATAAATTTTTTGAAGAATACAATCAAGCAGTAAAATGGTTGAAAAACGGTTGAAATTCCATTGAAAAACGATTGAAATTCAGTTAAAAAACGGTTGAAATTCATTTCAATTGAATTTCAACTGAATTTCAATTGAATTTCCAAAAAAATATTTTAAAAACTCTAAATAACACAAAACATAAACTATGTCAGAAAATCAAAACTTAATTCAAGAGTGTAAGCTCGTAAAACAGGTTATTCAAGATGGAATGAAGTGGGTTTCGGATAATGCCGAATCAGATAAGCAGGAAGTAACAATTTCTAATTTAAAAACATTTCGTCGTCATATAAACAGATTTGAGGCGGCAGTTCCAAAACGCCCTTCAATAGCAATATTTGGTCAAAGTCAAGTAGGAAAATCATATCTTGTTTCTAATCTTGCCAAAACACCAAAAGCATTTTCGTTGATGGTAAAAGTACCTGATACTAATGAAAATGTAGATTTTATTGAAAGAATAAATCCCCCTGGTGGAGGAAAAGAAGCCACTGGTCTCGTTTCTCGATTTACAACAAAAGACAGCTATCAACAAGGCTGGCAACCGTTTGAATTAAAGTTATTTAGTCAAGCTGATATAGTAAAAATTATTTCTAATGGTTATATGTCTGATATAACACATTATACTTATGCAATAAACAGAGACGAGATTCAGAAAAAAATTGGTGTTTTAATGCAATCAATGTCGCAATCAGTTGTTCCTGGATTTTCGGAAGACGATGTTTATGACCTTAAAGAATATTTGAATCATAAATTTAGAGATAATATTTTTATAAGAGACTTAAATACAATTAACTACTGGGACGACATAGCAAAAGTTATACCTTATGTTGATGCTCAAAGCAGATGGGAAATATTAGAATTTCTTTGGGGAGAACAACCATTTTTTACTGAGCTATTTAAAAAATTAAGTTACGGTTTACAAGAGGTAAATTTCTTATCCTCTGTTAGATGCGAGCTTGCCGCTTTAACTCCACAACAAGATACTATTTTAGATGTTGAAAGACTAAGAGAACTATACAAAGACGCAGGTAAAGCACCTGTTAAAATATATGATGGAGGAAATTTTATAACTACACTCGACAGAAGTATTTTAAGTGCTTTGACCGCAGAAGTGGTTTTGCCTTTATCTGACGAAACAGCTAACGATGTAGATAGAAAATTTTTGAAAGAAGCAGATGTACTTGACTTTCCTGGAGCAAGGTCGAGACAACAAATTCCTGAAATTACTTTTGAAGAGAAAGAAAACGACGACAAATTACTTGTATTCCTTCGTGGTAAAGTAGCATTTTTATTTGACCGTTATAATATTAATTTTGAGGTAAGTACACTTCTTTTCTGTATGGACGACAAACAACCAGAAGTTGCCGACCTTCCAAAATTTCTTTACGAATGGATTAAAAACTCACATGGAGGCTCGCCAAAAGAACGAGAAGCGAGAGAACGAAAATTAGAACTTCTGGTTTCCAATAAAGATATTGAAGACCTTGTGCCACTGTTAGTTGTTTTTACTAAATTTAATATTGAACTTGCAGGAAATCCTGCAACAGAAAAAGCTGGCGAACTTGGACCTCATAATGCAAAATGGACAGCTCGTATTGGTGCAAACTTTGCAGACCAAATGGGTATTTCTGTTGGCGACGCTTGGATTGATAACTGGAACTCATCTGGCTCGTTCAAAAATTTATTTCCACTAAGAGACCCAAAATGGTCTAAAGCAATTTATGAAGGTTTTGATACTGATGGTAAAGAAGTTAGAGTAAAAGACGAATATGTTCAAAAAATAAAAGACATGCAGAAAGCATGGGTAAATCACAAAGATGTTATTAGACATTTTCACAATCCAGAGGAGGTTTGGCGTGAATGTACAGACCTAAATAAAAGTGGATTAGATTATATTATTAAATATTTAACTCCTACTTGTAATCCTATTATTAAGCACGAGCAAATAAAAGGACAAATTCAAGAATTAAAAGGAAAACTTTATGATGAGCTACAAATTTTTTATCAAGGTGGTTCAATTGACCAAAAACTAAAAAAAGCAAGAGTAAATGCAGCACAGGTGTTTATGAACTTGATGAAAATGCAAAAAGAAAAAAATACTTTTGGCAATATGGTTGACAAACTTGTTGTAAATGACAACCTTTCTTGGAAAATTTATTTTGACTTGATGATGGATAAACAAATTGAAACTCCACAACAAGCAACTAAAAGTAGTTCAACTAAAGATAAAACAATTCCTCTTGACCTTATAGATATGTTGAGTCAATTTATAGAAATTGATGAGGGCGAGGATGCTCAAAGTATTTTGAACAAACTAAAAGACATGTTTGGAATTGACGATGACAAAGAACTGAAAGAAATACTTGATGATAGTGGTGTTGATATTCAATCTCTAATAGAAGCTCAAAGTGGCGATTCTAAACCGCAAGACGAATTTGATAAAGCTTATATTTTTGCTGGTAACTTATTGAGCCGTTGGTTAAAACATATTGAAGAACTTAAATCAGATGAGGTTTTATTACAACTTGGCTTAAGAAAAAATATTGCTGATTTAATTATTCAAGAACTGAACAAAAATAAAAACAGAGTTAATCTTAAAAAAATTATTGCAGACGAAACAAGAGAACATGTTGAAACATTCCAACTAACAAGTAATGTGGACATTGTTGCACGTATATCGGCAAGTTTAATTAATAAATTTGTAAATTCTCTTGGTTGGGAATTTGTATCAAAAGGAGACCGACCTAAAGTTAAGAGAAACGATTCGTTACCAATATTTACTCAAGGTATAATTAAAGCTCCTGCTAAAAAAGATTTAAAACTTGGCATAGAATTTCCAGGCGAAAAATTCTTTGCAGAATGGGCAACTGGTATCAGAAACTCGTTTGAAGCAAATGTATATTTTGAAGAAAACGTAAAAGATGCTGAACGTGCAGAAGCAGATGCAAAACTTGGTGCAATACTTAAAAAAGTTAAATAAAATATAGCGTTTTATTCTACCGCCAAATTTTTCAATAGCTTGTAATTTTTTTACAAGCTATTTATTTTAATATGCCTAAAATGATTTTTTAAACATACATTAAAAACAACAAAAAATGAAAAAAACACTTTTTACTATAACAGCAGTTATTCTATCAAATTTTATATTTGCTCAAACACAGAACGATTTAGATATGATTCAAGCTGCTTATGATGGCGACGAAGACAGAGTAGAATATTTTTTAACAAACGGAGCTAACGTTAATGCCGAAGATGCAGAAGGTTATACCGCAATTATTTATGCGTCTGCTTATGGTTATCATGGTATAATGAAAAAATTGATAGCAAAAGGAGCAAAAGTAAACGAGTTTAAAAACGATTCAAATCCAATATTTGCTGCAGTAAATGGCAATGATTCAAAATCTTTGGATATTTTACTGAAAGCGAAAGGAAATATAAATTGTAAAGATGCACAAGGTTATACTCCTCTAATGCTTGCGGCTCAAGAAAATTATTTTCGCATGATAGATCACATGTTAAGAAATGGTGCAAAATTAGATACCGAAAACCATGATGGTCATACTGCACTTAGTATCGCTATTCAAAGAGGTCAAAACGATGCTGTTAGTTCATTAATTAGAGCTAATCCAAAAAAGTCGGGTTACAGTAATTATGCTACATCTCCAATAAATACTGCAGATTATATGAGCAATAAAAAAGCAGAAAAATCTTTGAAAAAATATGGAATGAGAAAATCATTTAAACCTGGATTAGATTTTGTTTCAGTGGGTTTAAATTTCAAGTTTTCGTCATACGAAGCTTTAAGTGGCTATGAAATAGGATTACACGAAAAAGCTACAAAAATAGATTTATTTATGGGATATATGTCGATACCAAAAAATCAAGAATTTGATTTTCTTACAGATGATTATTATTTGAATATGGAAATGTTGATATATGCTTCTTTAAATAAACGATTTACTGTTTATAGACCTAAAAAAGCTGGTTATGGGTTTTCAATAGGTGGAGATTTCTTTTTTGCAGAAGGTAGAGATTCTAAAACAACAACAACTGAACAAGATTTATTTTATGGTGCTAATATAAGTTTATTTAGGTTTGGAAGCTTTTTAATGTTTAGATTAAATTATAACTACTATATAGACCCAAACACAAGGTTTTTTCAACATAGTGTATTTTTTGGACTTGGCATAAATCTATACAAACCAAAAACTTCTAAATTTATTCATGCAGATAAAACATTATATATGTTGTAAACAAACTAAGTGAAAATAAAAAATCAAGGCTTCATAAAAAATGAAATCTTGATTTTTTTCATTTTAAAATTAATTATACTTAATTCTGCTTTTCTAAGTTAAAAATCTTAGTCATTCATAGAGTTACTTATTATTTCATTTTCACTAATAAAAATTTGTTTTATAAATAAAATGATTAACTTTGTAAAAAATATTACAGACTTAAATAAATTTAAATTATGAATAAATTTAAAATTAGTATATTTTTTTTTATATTATTGTATTCAATGCCAATTTTTGCAACACACTACTAAGGAATGATACAATTATTCAATGGTACAATGATACAATTATGTGAATATAAACCAATAGATTAAAGAAATACAAATGTGTAAAAACTTTTGTATGAGTACTTATTAGTAATGATGCAAAAAAAATATTGAAAAATAATGTTGACTCTTGCGATATTATTTACTATCGAGATGGTACAAGCATAGATGTAAAAATAATAGAAATTTATAAACCAAAAATTACTTATAAAAAATGTGAGAATTTGGAAGGACAAACTTATGTTGTTTACAAAAACGAAGTACAAAAGATAAATTATGCAAATGATACTTTTGCTGTAGTTGGTTTTATTGTTAGTCTTATTAGTCTAATTATCTTTGGAATACCTATGGGAGTATTATCAGTAATACTTGGTATTTTAGCAAAAAATTGTATGATTAAAAAAAACAGCAGAGGTAAAGTTCTTGCATTGCTTGCAATAATAATTGGCTTTTTAGATATTTTTGGTGTACTTCTTTATCTTTCAAAACAATAATATTAAGACAAATGAAATTAGCAATAGTTGGAGTAACAGGACTTGTGGGAGGCGTTATGCTTAAAGTGTTAGAGGAAAAAAACATCAAAGTTTCAGAACTGATACCAGTAGCTTCGGAAAAATCGGTAGGTAAAGAAATTGTTTTTTATAATAAAAAATATAAAGTTGTAGGTGTTGAAGAAGCTATAAATAAAAAACCCGATTTTGCTTTGTTTTCGGCTGGTGGTGAAACGTCCAAAAAATATGCTGAAATATTTGCTCAACAAGGAACTGTTGTAATTGATAATTCATCGGCTTGGAGAATGGATACAAGCAAGAAATTAATTGTTCCTGAAGTTAATTCTAATATTTTAACTCCAAATGATAAAATAATCGCAAATCCTAACTGCTCAACCATTCAATTGGTAATGGTGTTGAATCCTTTGCATGAAAAATATAAAATTAAAAGAGTAGTAATTTCAACATATCAATCTGTTTCGGGTTCTGGTTTGTTAGGTATAAAACAATTGGAAAATGAGAGTAAAAATATTGAAACAATTAGAAAATATCCTCACAAGATAGATAAAAATTGTCTTCCACATTGCGATGATTTTACAGAAAATGGTTACACTAAGGAAGAAATGAAACTTATTAACGAAACTCAAAAAATATTAGATGATTATAATATTTTGATAACAGCAACTGCTGTAAGAGTACCTGTTTTGGGTGGACATTCAGAATCGGTAAACATTGAATTTGAGAATGATATTGAATTAAATGAAATTAAAAAGTTACTTGACAGCACTAAAGGTGTTGTTTTACAAGATGATATACTAAACAATGTTTATCCAATGCCAATTTTAGCTCACAATAAAAACGAAGTTTTTGTTGGGCGGATAAGAAAGGATTTTTCTCAAAAAAATGCTATAAATCTTTGGATAGTAGCAGATAACCTAAGAAAAGGAGCAGCAACTAATGCAGTTCAGATTTTAGAAAGTCTAATTGTTTCTAACTAATAAAAAAAAAAAACAATTGGAATTTCTGTGTTTTTCACGAGTATCAATTTCTTCGTTACTTTTGAAATATTAAAATGCTCA
>JAOZTW010000817.1 GCA_029938985.1 Bacteroidales bacterium
AAGGCACAAAAAGCCCTAATAAAATTGGTATTTACGACATGAGCGGAAACGTGTGGGAGTGGTGTTCGGACTGGTATGGAGATTACAGTAGTAGTTCTCAAACCAACCCAACAGGTGCATCAAGTGGCTCTTCCCGTGTGTTTCGTGGTGGCAGTTGGTACAGCAACCCTAATTACTGTCGTGTTGCTTATCGTGGCAGCAGCAACCCTACTCACAGTGACGACGACATGGGTTTTCGGTTGGTGCGTGAGTTTTAGTTCAAAAAAAAGTAAATAAAACAAACAAAAACTAAGAGTGATGTGTGAAAACGTACACAAACAAGTTAGTTTTTGAACGAAAAATATATTATAATTATTGTTAAATTTTAATAAAAATGCAAATAAAATTATTTACAATACCAATAACTTCTGTTGACGATTATGATAGCGATATTAATACTTTTCTAAGAAATAACAAAATAATAGATATAGAGAAGCATTTAATACAGACGGCAAACAATGTTTATTGGTGTTTTTATATAAGCTATATATCAAAAACAAATAATAATTCATCTACTTCTTTTTCACGACGAAGTAATGGTATTGACTATAAAACTGTTTTAAGTGCTTCGGAGTTTGAGAAGTTTGAAAAACTGCGATTTATCCGCAAACAAATATCTACCGAAGATGCAGTTGCTGCCTATGTTGTAGCCACCGATTCAGAGCTTGCTTCAATAGTTAAATTGTCAGAAGTAACATTATCTAATTTAAAAAAGATAAAAGGTTTTGGTAAAAAGAAGGCTGAAAAATATGGTAAACAAATAGTTGAAAAATATAGTAATCAAATAGTTAGAAATTAATAAAAACGAAATGAAGCGTATTGGATTTTTAATAGAAGAAATAACAGATTTGAATAATTTGTATAATGCTTTTTATAAGGCTTGTAAGGGCAAAAAGAATAATCTTGAAGTTTTGCATTATAAAAATAATTTGTACAACAATTTGAAGATTTTACAAAACGAAATATCAACAGGAGAAGTAAACGTGGGTAATTACAAATATTTTACAATTTACGAACCAAAGAAGCGGTTAATTTGTGCTGCTTCTTTTCCTGAGCGTGTTTTGCATCATGCTATAATGAATGTTTGTCATAAATATTTTGAAAACCAACAAATAGAAGAAAGCTATGCAACACGAGTAAACAAAGGAACTTATAAAGCAATAGCAAAAGCTAAATTTTATAGTAAGCATAATCAATTTTATTTAAAATTAGATATTCGTAAATATTTTGATAGTATTTCGCACACAATTTTAAAACAAAAATTAGAAACGGTATTTAAAGACCCAATGTTGTTATTGATTTTTGATAGCATAATAAACAGTTATCAAAAACAAAACGGCATTGGATTGCCAATAGGTAATTTAACAAGCCAATATTTTGCCAATTTTTATCTCTCAAAATTAGACCGTTATATAAAAAAATATCTAAAAATAAAACCTTATGTAAGATATATGGACGATATGGTTGTTTGGGACAGTAACCCAAAACAGTTAACAAAAATATGTGAAATTTTGGAACTCTATTTAAATAAAGAATTAAACTTAAATTTGAAAATAAAATATATAAACACAAGCAAGCATGGGCTAAATTTTTTGAGTTATCGCATATTTTCAAACAGAGTTGAACTACAACAGAAAGCAAAAAAACGTTTTATAAAAAAAATAAAGTTTTACGAGGCTCAATTAAAAAATAATCTGTTCTCTCAATTGGACTATCAACAACATGTAACCCCACTAATTGCTTTTACCAAACATGCTTCTTCTAAGGGGTTTAGAAAAAAAGTATTTTTAACTTAGGCATATTAAAATATATAAGCACCCATACAAAAGTTTTTACACATTTATATTTTTTTAATCTATTGGTTTATAATTACATAATTGTATTATTGAACCATTGAATAATTGTATCATTTCTTAATATACAGGTCAATAATCACTGGCTCTAACCGTGTGAATCGTGGTGGCAGTTGGAACAACAACCCTAATAACTGTCGTGTTGCTAATCGTAACAACAACAACCCTACTAACAGTAACAACAACATAGGTTTTCGGTTGGTGCGTGAGTTTTAGCTCAAAAATATTTTGCTGGATAGCTTTTTTTTGAACAGATTATTTTAACCTTTTTCATTTTAATGAAATAAATAAATGTTATTTATATCATTGTTTACACTCTAATTAGTAGGACAAATGGATATGAAGTTTCAAAAATTCGGGTGTTTTTTTATTTGCAAATTTATCTGACGACCATCGCAATACGAGTCAACATTATATTGTTTTTGTTTTTACTGGGCATGCCTGTAGTTGCAACTTCAGTTGCAGATTCGAGGCTT
>JAOZTW010000197.1 GCA_029938985.1 Bacteroidales bacterium
CAATTAATCAATGCTTTAATGTTATGGTAAAAAGTTTTCCCGACTTTTCAGATTTTAGTATTGGAAAAAATGATAAATATATTTGTAAATTTTCGGGTATCCACGCCATAGAGGACGTGGCAACTGATAAAATATATTGAATTTCCATTGTATTTCAACTGAATTTCCATTGTATTTCAACAGGATTTCCATTGTATTTCAACAGGATTTCAATTGTTTTTCAACTGAATTTCAATTGTTTTTCAACTGAATTTCCATTGTATTTCAACAGGATTTCCATTGTATTTCAACTGAATTTCCCTTTTTTATTTCTATTGAATTTTTAAAATAAAACTTATGAATGAATATATAAAACTTGCTTGGCGAAATATTTGGCGGAATAGAAGAAGAACTATGATAACATCGGCTTCAATATTTTTCGCAATATTTTTTTCTATAATTTTGCATTCGTTTCAAACTGGGGCTTGGTCTAATTTTTTGGATAACTTGGTGAGTAATTATTCTGGACACATGCAAATTCAGAATAAAGATTATTTTAAAAATCAAACCATAAATTTTTCTATGCCTTATACTAATGAGCTACACGAAACTCTTAATACTATTGACGAAATAACGAGTTTTAGTCCAGTTATTCAATGTGGTGGACTTGCTTCGTCTGGTGAAATTAGTAAAATAGGAATTGTTTTTGGTGTTGATTTAAACGATGAAATATCAAATGCTTATGTTGATAGCTGTTTAATAAATATTTTTATTTCGGAGCAGGTTGTTAATGAATTGAAAAATAGAAATATACCAAATGAGCTTATTGAAAAGATAAATAATCTTAATAAAAAATATTATAAAAATAAAGACGATTTAAAATTAAATCTTAAATTGGCGGAAGAAGAAATGTCTTTTTTGGATTTAATTGCAGAAACAGCCTTTTTAAAATCAGAGTTTATTTCTAAAAAAGATAATGGAGTTAACATAGGCTTTGAACTTGCAAAATATTTAGAATTAGAAATTGGTGATAGTATAATTATTCTTGGTCAGGGATATCATGGAGCAACCGCTGCAGGTAAGTACAGAATTAAAGGTTTGTTAAAATTTCCTGCTTTTGAATTTAATAATTCGGTTATTTATATGCCAATAAAAACTGCACAGATATTACAATCGGCTTACGTTGTTTCAGGTAATTTACAGGATACTACTTTTTTGGTTAATTATGTGAGAATAAATACAAACAATCCTGCTTCTTTAGATAAACGAAGCGAAAGTAGAACTTTAAAAATAAAAGATAAAGTAGAAAAATTGATTGCAAACAAAGAACTTGATGTTGTATATTGGCAAAAAATAAATCCAGAAATGACTCAGTTAGCTGGTTCAAAACAAGGTTCTTCCAAAATAATCAGTTTTATGTTGTACTTAATAATTGGTTTTGGGATTTTTGGAACTGTTTTAATGATGATAGCAGAACGAAAACGAGAGTTTGGAATAATGATAGCTATTGGAATGAAAAAAGGAAAACTTGCTATAATTGTTATTCTTGAAATGATTTTATTGAGTCTGTTGGGTATTGTTTCGGGTAGCATAGCAACTCTACCAATAGTTTTAATAGGGCATTATTTTCCTCTCAAGTATTCGGGAGGAGCCGCTGAAATGCTTGAAAATCTAAATGTTGAAGCTACTGTTCCGTTTCAAAATGTAGATTTTTATTATTTAGAACAAGCTTTTACTGTGCTTTTTATTGTGGCATTAGTTATAATATATCCAGTTATAAAGATAATAAGAACAAAAGTTATATAAAAAAGGGAAATTCAATTGAATTATATATTTTAATATTGGAAAAAGTGCCAAAAATATTTGTAAATTTTCGGGTATCCACTCCATAGAGGACGTGGCAACTGATAAAATAGTAGCCATAGAGGGCTTAGAATTTCTATTGAGTTTCAACTGAATTTCCCTTTTTTATTTCCCTTTTAAATTTAAAATTATATTAAAAAATAAATTATGAATAATTATTTTAAACTCGCTTGGAGAAATATCTGGCGAAATAGGAGGAGGACTTTAATAACTATAGCATCTATATTTTTTGCAATGTTTTTTGCTGTTTTTATGCGTTCGTACCAGCTTGGTAGTTATACCAATATGATAAATAGTGTTGTAGTGGCATATTCTGGTCATCTTCAAATTCAAGATAATAAGTATTTTAAAAATCAGACAATAAATAATTCATTGTTATTTACTGATGATTTGAGAAGCAAAATTGAATCTATTGAAGAAATTGCAAGTTATGACCCAAGAATTCAGTCTGGTTTACTCGCCTCGTCTGGTTTACAGTCAAAAATAGGTATTGTTTTGGGTGTTGAACCACAAAAAGCCGATAAACTAACGAATCTAAGTAGTAGAATTATAACAATTCATATCAGCGATGAAGCCTTAGAGAAAATTAAAAAACTGGATATTCCAGAAAAAACATTTCTTAAAATTAAAGAACTAAAAGGAGATTATTATAAAGATGAAATAGATTTGGGTTATGAATTAAAATTAAGTAAAGATGTTTCTGAAAAGTACCTACCTCAAATTCTTGAAGCCACAAAGTTTGAAGGAGAGTTTTTTAAAAAAGATGATTCTGATGTTATGGTTGCTTACAGACTTGCTCAGTACTTAAATCTTAATATAGGAGACAGTATAATTTTACTTGGTCAGGGATATCATGGTGCAAGTGCTGTTGGTAAATATAAAATAAAAGCATTTCTAAAATTCCCTGGTTTAGATTTTAATAATTCAATGGTTTATATGACTTTAAAAAATTCTCAGGAATTATTTTCGGCTTATCAAATTGCAGATAATAATATTGATACTACTTTTATGGTTAATTATATTGCTCTTAATACCAATGAAAAAATAAATATAAGCGGTTCGAGTGAAAAAAAGATTAGAACGGTAAAAAAAGAAATAGAAAATATTATTAAAGATGAAAATATATCTGTTCTCTTTTGGAAAAAAACAAACAAAGAATTAGTACAACAAATAGATTCTGACAATATTAGTGGACAAATGATGCTTGCAATTCTTTATATAATAATTGGATTTGGAATTTTTGGAACTGTACTAATGATGGTGGCAGAACGAAAACGAGAATTTGGTGTTATGATAGCAATTGGAATGAAGAAATACAAACTTGCTATTGTAGTAATTTTTGAAATGATTTTTATGGGACTAATTGGAGTTATCACTGGAGCAATTGCAACTGCACCTTGGATTATATTAGGTTATTATTTCCCGGCTAGGCTAAAAGGAGATATGGCAAAAGCTATGGAACAATTTAATATTGAGCCTATAATGCCAATGGAATGGTTTGATGTTTACATTATTAACCAAGCAGTAATAATTTTTGTTATGGTTGCTTTTACAATGATATATCCAATTATTAAAATTTTATTTATGAAAGTTATTAAAGCTCTTAAATCTTAGAAATAAAACATTATTTTTAAAATAAAAAAATTAGGTGTTTTTCACGAGTGTCAAATTCAAGGCTTTTTTGAAATATTAGAATTAAAGTTTACCTTTGTAAATGAGCATTTTAATATTTCAAAAGTAACGAAGAAATTGATACTCGTGAAAAATGACAAAAATTAAAATAAAAAATAACATATAACATTAAAAAACATGATTTTATCAATATCTTGGAAAAATATTTGGCGAAATAAAATAAGAAGTCTCGTAGTTATTGTAGCAGTTACAATAGGTTTGTATGGAGCCGTTTTTGGAGTTGCTTTAATGCAAGGAATTGTAAACCAGAAGGCTAATGATGCTATTAAGAATGAAATATCTCACATTCAAATTCATCACCCAGAGTTTAGAAACAATTTTAAAGCCGAATTTACTATTCCAAACTCAAACGAAATGCTTAGCAAAATTGAAGATATACCAACAGTAGTTGCGGCTTGTGGAAGAATAAAAACTATGGCAATGGCGGTAAATTCATACACAAGTGTGGGTGCAATGATAAATGCAATTGACCCAGAGCAGGAGAAAAAAGTTACAAGGATATTTGAAAATATTGTTGACTCAGCTGGCACCTACTTTGAAAGTAAAAACGATAATGCTATACTTATAAGCACCACATTGGCAAAACATTTAAAAATTGTTCAGTTTAAAATTACTGATAAAACAATTGAAAAATTTACATCAATTAAAGTTCCAAAGGAAATAATTACTAATTTAGCAACGATTAAATATGAGCTTTTTAGAAAAGAAAAAGATTATATAGCAAAATTAGAGGAACTTATTGGAGTGGAAAATACTGAAAAATACGAGACCTCACTTATTAATAATGCAATGACTTATAAACTTCGTTCAAAAATAATTTTCAAATTTCAAGGGGCCAACGGAGAGATGAAAGACGAAGTATTTAAAGTAGTGGGATATTACAAAACATCAAATACAACATTTGACCGTATAAATGTGTTTGTAAAAAAAGATTATTTTATGAAATTATCAGGTTACGACAACAACTCTGCTCACGAAATAGCTGTATTATTAGAAAACGACAATAAAATAGAAAAACTAACCGAAGAGATAAAAGCTATAAATCCTGAAATGGAGACAATCAATTTTTTTGAAATAGACCCAATGATGGAAATGATGGTAAAATGGACACAGGTATATTACTATATTTTAATTGTCATTATTCTTTTTGCACTTGGTTTTGGAATAGTTAACACAATGCTAATGGTGGTTTTGGAAAGAGTAAAAGAACTTGGAATGCTTATGGCAATTGGTATGAATAAAGTGAAAATTTTTGTAATGATAATGCTTGAAAGTATTTTTCTATCAATAATTGGAGGAGTTGTTGGTATGCTACTTGGAGCTTTAACAACTTGGCATCTTGGTAAAAACGGTTGGAATATAGCACAATACGCCGAAGGTTTTGAGGCAATGGGATATAGTTCTGTATTATACCCACAGCTAAGTTTTGATTTTCTTATAGGAACAACCTTACTCGTTATTCTTACTGGAATAATAGCAGCAATATACCCTGCAAGAAAAGCTTTAAAACTTAATCCTGCTGATGCTATTAGAAGTGATGCTTAATACGATTGAAATTCAATTTAATAAATAACACATAAATCCAATAAAAAATGGACATAATAACAGTGAAAAATTTACACAAAATTTATAAAGAAGCAGAAATTGAAGTACATGCAGTAAGAGGCATAGATTTGTCATTCAAACAAGGAGAATTTTCTGCAATTGTAGGACCATCTGGTTCAGGAAAAACAACTTTTCTTAATTTACTTGGAGGACTTGACACAGCATCGGAAGGAGAAATATTAATTGACGGCACTGATATGGAGGCTCTTCGTGGTTCAAAATTAATAGATTTTAGAATGAAAAATATTGGTTTTGTTTTTCAGGCTTATAATCTTATTCCTGTGCTTACGGCAAAAGAAAATGTGGAGTTTATTATGCACCTACAAGGAACATCTAAAGCAGAACGTACCAAACGTTCAACCGAACTACTTACAGCAGTTGGACTTGGAGAACGACTAAATAGTCGCCCAGGGAAATTATCTGGCGGTCAACAACAAAGAGTGGCAGTTGCAAGAGCTTTGGCGTCAAAGCCTAAATTTATTCTTGCCGACGAACCTACAGCAAATCTTGACTCCGAATCTACTGCAAACCTTTTGAACATAATGGAACGCTTGAATAAGGAAGAAAATATTACATTTATATTTTCAACTCACGATGCAAGAGTTGTTAAAAAAGCACGAAGAATTATAACTCTTGAAGATGGTAAAATATTAAAAGATGAGGTAAAATAGAAAATGAAAACAAAATTATTATTAATATTATTTACCTTATTATTGTTTACATCGCAAACAGCTCTTGCAAGTTATTCAGATTCTGATACTTTGAAAGCAATAATTCTTTCTAAAAAATCGAATCTTCAAAATATGAAGAGAATAGAAGTTGGAGAAAAAATTGCGATTATAAGAAAAGGTGATAGAACAAAAATTACTGGCGAAGTTACACAAATAACAAATAAAAGTATTTATATAAATAATATTGAGTTTGAAATATCAAAAATTGAAACAATTGAAGCAAGTAGAAGAAATGATTTTTATTTCGAAACTTTATTTAGTTTTATTATTTTCACATTAAGCTCGCTTGCAATAATAGCACTTTTTCTATCAATGATACTTGGTGTTTTCACTAATGTTAATTTTGAAATAATGTACGAAATTTCAATGCCAATTCTTAGCATTACTGCGGTTATTTCATTCTATCTTTTTGAAATATACGGCATAATGTTTTTGTACAATAAATATTTACCTAAAAAATTTAATCTTAGAAAATGGGATATTGATATAGTAAACGGTAAAAAAAGACAAACAAGATGGGAGAGAGTTAAAAATTTCTTTGGAATTTAATATGCTAAAAAAAATATTTACAATATTAATTTACGCTTGGATTTTTATTAGAGCATTTTTTAAGGATTTATCAAAAATATTTAGAAAAAGAAAATCATGAAAAAAACAACAATTATTTTAATATTTATTTTGTTGACAACAAATTTTGGTTTTTCACAAAATACGTGGTCGCTTTCGGGCTATGTGTCAAACATGCAATCGGTTATGTTTGATTCTATAAGCAAACCATGGACAAACGATAATTTGATTCACAATAGGTTACAATTTCGTTTCTACACACCCCAATATTTTACTATGGGAGTTGATTTAAGAAACAGATTAATTACTGGCGAAACTCTAAAATATATGCCAAACTACGCCAAAGGAATTGATGCAGATAATGGACTTATTGACATGTCGTGGAATGTGATTGACGAAAATTCTGTTTTGTTTAACTCCAATATTGATAGAGCATTCCTTACTTTTGAAAAAGGAAATATAAATATAACCGTTGGACGACAACGAATTAACTGGGCAAAAACTTTTGTGTGGAATCCTAATGACCTTTTTAACTCATACTCGTTTTTTGATTTTGACTATATGGAAAAACCGGGTAGCGATGCTATTAATGTGGAATATTATACAGGTATGGCTTCGTCGGTAAATGCTGTTGTTAAGCTTGATAGTGCAAATAATATAACAGCAGGAGCAAAATATGGCTTCAACTTGTTTTCGTATGATTTCCAAATAGTTGGTGGTTTTATTAACGAGCAAGACTGGGTTGCAGGTTTGGGATTAACAGGCAATATCTGGAAATTTTCTATTAGAACAGAAGCAAGTTATTTGCAACCAGACAAAAATTTTACAGACACATCTGGTGTTTTAATTGCGTCAATAGGAACAGAATATATGTTTCCAAACTCCACAATGATAAGTTTTGAGTTTTTATATAATCAAATGCCAAAAGAAACCGAAGTTGGTAGTTTTCTGCAAGTTTACGATGCTCCGCAGTCTGTAAAAAATTTATCTTTTACCGAATACAATATTTTTGGACAAATAACAATTCCTTTTTCTCCAATTATTAGTAGTACTTTTGCAGGAATGTATTACCCCGAAATTAACGGTTATTTTGTAGGACCTTCAATAAATATTTCGCTAACTCAAAACATTGATTTTAATATTATTGCACAAACTTTTAAAGGAGAATTTACGAATCCTATTTCTCAAAAAAAGGAACAAATGCAATTTAATTTAGGATTTATTAAAATGAAATACAGTTTTTAATAATTTGCAGTACCAAACTTAAACTACCAGAATTTTTTACGGCTTTTTCAATATTGCAGAAATAATTATTAAAATCAAACATATTTATAATTTTTATTATATGAACATACCAGAAAAGAACAAAAGAATAAGACAACTAATTGATATTAAAACTAATGGAAGCGTAAATAAATTTTCAAAAAAAATAAATATTTCACAACCTAGAATGAGTAGATTGTTTAATTTTGATAAAAAAATAGATAAATATTCTCCTGTTTTTATAGATATTATTGATGCAATTATAAATATCTTTGTAGATATAAATATAGAATGGTTAATGACTGGACGTGGAGAGATGTTAAAAACAGCGAGGCAAGAAGCTGTTATTTCTGCACCTGTTTGTTTTCAAAGTTGCCGTTATATTTCCGATTTACGTTACACAATCGAAGTACAAAAAAAATTAATTGGTATTTTAAGCAATGCAAACAAATCTGTGTAAAATTTTCAATTTTCAATTATCAATGAACGGCTGCGCCGTAAAAAAACAAAAAAAAACGACTACCGTCGTTTTTCTTTGTTCCTTTTTCTTGTTCGTTTTCACTGCTCGCCACTTCGTTTAATCTGCAACTAAAGTTGCAACTACAGCAATGCACAATAAACACATATTTTTTTGCTTGTTAATTTATGTTAATTTCAATTTTGTTTTTACGCACTTTTCATGCTAAATATGTACATTCTTTGTACTTACTTCGTAGTTTCTTCGCTATTCCTTCGCTAAAACTTTTTTTTTCACTTTTCCTAGGCTAGTCG
>JAOZTW010000198.1 GCA_029938985.1 Bacteroidales bacterium
TACTCATTGCCATTTGGTTCTTCTTCTGATGGTGTTCCTTTTCATGCAACACATGATTTAATTATTACACTAAAAAACACAAGTTACCAGTATTATAACTATGCCAAACAATTAGAAAAACACGTATATAGCCAATACGCAGACCTTTACGGAGGAACAAGCGACCCAGTACAAATGACTACTAACATACAAAACGGCTTTGGAGTATTTGCTGCCTACAACACACAAATATTTGTACTGCATCACGAAAATATAAATTAAATGTTATGAAATAAAAATTTATCAAACCATCCAACTTTACATGGATAGCTTTATTTTTTATTAAATTTATAATACTGAAATACAGACAACAACAAACTTATTTTAATAACATGATATTTATCATTGTTTAATGTTTTTTTTTTTTTATGTATTTGTAATCTGAAAATCAAGGAGTTACAATGCTTGTAGTTTCTTGATAATTAGATAAATAGAATATTAATTTCATTAAAAAAACTTAAAAAAATGAAAAAATTACGAATTTCTTTTATTTTACTGGCAGTAATGATTACTTTTGTAGGAGGAATGTTTTTTACAAGTTGTGAGAAGGAAAATGCTTTGGTGGATCGCACAAACAACAGAGAAGCAAATATTGAAGAGATAGAAAATGTAGAAAACTATGATAATCTAACAGTAGCAGATATGCCACAGTTAGAAGTGAAAGACGGAATGTTGTATTTTGACAACTCTGAGCAGTATTTTAAAACAATTGCAATTGTAACCAAAATGAGCGACCAAGAATTAGACAACTGGGAGCAACAACTTGGTTTTGTTTCATTAAGAACAATGCAGAATAAAGTGATGGATATATTGTTAGATTTTGAAACAGAAGAAGAATTATTTAATTATGTTAATCAAAACTCAAATTTACTGCAAATTACAACAGATAAAAACGGAGAGAAATATATTAATGAGATTGTACATAGCACCATTATTTCTTCAATTTCTAATGAACAAGGCGTTTATTCTACCAAAAGTAAAGTTCATAAAGTTATAGGAGATATAATAATAACAACTAATCATGATAACTTACAAGAATTAATTACTATTTCAAACAAAAATGAGTGTAACTCTAATTTTGAAGTTGAAAGCTATATTACAGAAATAACTGACGAAAAGAAACCAAAATACAGAAGTATGAAGGGTGAAGATGCCGATTTAACCAAAGGTCGCTGTTATAAACATAGACGGGCAAGAATCAAACAATATATACAAAATTTAGGGTATAATGATTATGGAACATATCGTTATGCTATATTTGTGAATGTTGAAGTAAAAGGATGGGCAAAATCTGTTGTCTGTGTGTGGTGTGCTTATAAAACTCGCTATTCATTTAAAAGTGTTTATGGAACTGTTCGTTATCACAAAAATGGTTACTATAAAAATTACTCTATTCCAAGTAAAAGTTCGTCAAGAGATGAATATAAATTGAGAGATTATAGAACAATAGTTTCTGGGACAACAAGCAGCTATCAGTCTTTAGATGACTATTCTAATAAAAATTATATATGGTTCACAAAAATAAGAGGTGAAGGCAGTAGTCGTGGTGTTGGCGATAAGTGGTCTGTAATAAATTATGATTATTAGTACAGTCGGTATAAAATAACCATACCTATTTTGCTTTTGTTGATATTTTACTTTATATAAACTGGCTAAATAAAGTATGTTTTAATAATTTATAATACTTGAGGATTCTTTTATTTTATCAGGATTTGTTCATGAAAAAATAAATTTGAAAATAAAAAGCTTATTTTCAAACAATTGTAATATATTAAGTTTTATTATTCGCTTTTTTTAAAAACAAAATATAAATTATTAATTTAAAGAAAAACAACTCCTTAGTTAAGGTCTATTTTTTTCATGAACAAATCCTGTATCTTTTATCACTATAAGATAAATTAAAAACTATTATTAAATGAAAAAAACTATAATCTGCATAATAATAATTTATGCAACATTAAATTCAATAGCTCAAATTCGCTTAGGAGGTAATTTTGGAGT
Organism: Bacteroidales bacterium; assembly: GCA_029938985.1. Lineage (GTDB taxonomy): Bacteria > Bacteroidota > Bacteroidia > Bacteroidales > JAOZQN01 > JAOZQN01. The sequence continues at coordinate 2,041 of JAOZTW010000198.1, forward strand.
TGGTTTGAATAATAATATTCTTTTAGATACCGAATTTGGACTTTCTGGAAATAATTTTTTTACACCAGCTATTTCATATAAGATTGGTATAAACTCATATATTCCTTTAAACAAAAGAATTTGTATTTCTACAGAACTTAATTTTGTAAACAAAGCTATTAATTTTAGAACACAAAAAATTAATTATTTTATTGTCGAAAATCCAATTTGTTTCGATATTTTGTTTTTAAGGATAATGAAATTTAATATTGGTATTGTAAATAATTTTTTCGTTGTAAATAAAAATACTACTTTAAATTATTATACTACTAGTGTTACTAACGGGTTATCAATTTTGTTGAATAAAGATACTGAAATAAAATTGCAATTAAATCAAGAGCTAACTTCACATATCTCAATTTTAGAACAAAAAAATTTTTTTCAATCAGCTATGTTGTGTTTTTATTATTATTTTAAATAAGAATACTTCACTTCTGCATATTTCATAAGGCATTTCTAAATTTTGGCTACCCGTTTAAAGTTGGACAATAAATTACTGTCGGTGTGGCTTAAAGCCACGCCAACAGTTTATATACAATTGTTTCTGCGATAGCGATGTGCAACTTTACGTGGATAACCAATTTTTTTTAAAAAACAGTTATTGGGTTGTAATTAAAATTAGAAAATCTAAAATCAACAATAAACATAAAGACAACAATATAGATATCAATATGTTGTAGCTATGTCCAGTTTTTTACCTATTATTTTAGAGGTCTGTAATTATAAAATTAAATAAATTGTCTGCAAGTTTAAAATAATGACAAAAATTTATATATTTGATTTTCAACTCAATGAAATTTACTTAATAAGGAGCAAGTCTATTGTATAAATTTTAAAAAAATGAAAAAAACTATACTTAGCGTAATATTAATTTTAATAACGCTCAATACAATAGCACAAATAAAATGGGGAATAAATACAGGATTTGGTTCTAATAGAGAATTTTTATTTATCGAAAATTCTATTGAAAGAGTCAAATTAAAAGAACTTCAAGCTGCAAGTTCATTTCAAATTGGAGTTGGTTGTTATTTTCCCATTACAAATAAGATAGAAATTGCTACAGAACTTAATTTTTTTGATAAGGCAATAAATTATAATAAAAAAAGAGCAGATAAATTATTTTTAGAAAATCAAATAAATATAAACTTTCTTTTTCTAAAATATTTTAAATTTAGTACAGGAACTTGCAATAATGTTTTTATAAGTACCCATACAAAAGTTTTTACCTGTTTATATATTTGTAACATTATAGATAATAAGATTATATGTAAATGCGTAAGCAACATTAAATAGGTCTTAGACCTTATATAAAAATTATGATTATTATAAATTTTACACAGTAAGCTTAACAACAGGTTTATCTATATTTTTTCTTAATAGTGTTGAAATAAAATTACAGGTAAATCAAGAAATAATCTCACATATTAGATATAATAATTTTAAACAAAAGCAATATTTTAATTCTATTATGTTTAAACTATATTATTATTTTTAACTAATTATTTTTTCTTTACAATGAAATCTTTTTTAATAATAATTATAATTATACTTGCTATTGCCTGTCAAAAACCTTTAGAAATTGACTACCCCAAACAAAGCCCGTTGTTAGTAGTAAATTGTTTGTTTGCCCCTGATAGTCTTTTTATTGCACGAATTAGCCACACCGCCCAAACCAACGACAGTACAGACCTTAGCATAACAGACGCAAACTGCGAAATATGGTTAGATGGAGAAAAACTTGCCACACTTTCACACACCGAAAACGGATTTTATACCAATGCAAACATAAAGCCACAAGTAGGCAAAGCATATACAATAAAAGTTACACACCCAAACTACCCAACAGTAAGTGCAACAGATACAGTGCCAGCAAAAACTACTGTATTAGAAACAGGTTTTGAACATTTTACAGATTATGATATTTTAGATGAATCGTACCTAAATATGTTGTATATAAGAATATTAGATGATGTTACTAAAGATAATTTTTATCAAATAAAAACAGATTTAAGAAGCTACGACTTTGAATATGACTCAACAGAAACTATTAATGATACTTTATATCAATATTCGCCAATATACATAGCCAATAACAATCAAGCCGCTATAACTCATGCCTTGGTAGCTGTGCAACTAATGCTTTTTAATGACAAATATTTTAATGGAAACAATATTTTGTTAAATTTTGAATACTCATTGTCATCTGGTGCTTTTTTTTACGATATTCCTTATTATCAAACACATGATTTAATTATTACCCTAAAAAACACAAGCTCACAGTATTATAACTATGTCAAACAATTACAAAAACACGTAATAACACAAGATATTCTTGCAAATCAAATTTATGGTGTAGGCGACCCAGTACAAATGACTACTAACATACAAAACGGCTTTGGTGTATTTGCTGCCTACAACACACAAATATTTGTACTGCACCACGAAAATATAAATTAAATGTTATGAAACAAAAATTTACTTTAATTATATTCGTGTTTTTTGCATTCAATTTGCAGGCACAATATAGATTAGATATTGGAGGAAGTTTTGGTATATCCAATGGTTACACTATACTTTTTAATAAAACCTATGCTAACAATAACAACACTAATAGCATAATTCCAAGTTTTTGTTACCAAGCTACAATAGGAAATAGCTTTGATTTTCAGAAACATAATCTAAATATTGATTTGGCATTTATAAATAAAAATGATAATAGAACGATTGACAAAAAATTATTAACCTACAAATACTATTATGTTATAGTTCCAATATATTATGGTTTTAAAAAAAATAAATTTACTTTTAATTTAGGAACAAGCCATAATTTTTCTTTTAATTTTGAAAAAATTCCAAGTGAGTATTATATAAAAAAATATAATATGTCTTTAATACTTGGAGCCGATTATAAAATAAATAATAGACTAAATTTGAGAGCAAATATTTTATCCGATATTTTACCCTACAATAACTATTATGTATATACAGGAGGTGGCAGAAAGATAATAGGTTTTTATTTTATCTACAATTTAATGATAGGAGTAAGCTATTCAATTTTTAAAATTCAAAAATAATGAAAAATAATGGAATTATTATATTAGTTTTGTTATTAATTTTGTCCTGTCAAAAGCCTTTGCAGATTGATTATCCGGTAATGGAAGAAAAACTGGTTGTTAATTGCTTGTTTGCTCCTGATACCGTTTTTCAAGTACAAGTTAGCAAAAGTCAAAAAACAGACGATAGTCTATATGCTACAATAACCGATGCTGTTTGCGAACTATGGGCAAATAATAAATTATTAGAACAATTAGAGAATAACAATACTGCAACTTATTGTTCAACAATATTGCCAGAAATAGGAAAAACTTATACACTAATAGTAAAACACCCAAAATACGAAAACATAAGTGCCACAAGTAGTGTTCCTGATATTCCTATAATATCTAATTTTAATTTAACCGATTATCTTGCTAACTATGATATAAATAGTGAATCCTATCTTTCAGGATTAGAACTAAATATAAACGATGACGCAACAACAGATAATTATTATAAATTAGATTTTGTAATTAGTGATGGTTTTTTGTCGGACTGTGGAGGCTTTATCAGTAACGATATTGTACTTGTAACCGAGGATTTATTTGAATTTTCTCCAATTTTTTTATATTTTTCAGATGAGCTATTTAATGGGCAAACATATAATTTAAGTTTTATGGCTTCAACTCCGCAAACAGACAAAGATTTTAGTATAATTTATAAAGCAAAATCGTTAAGCAAAGAACATTATTATTATACTAAAAAAATGTTAATATACCAGCATCATAAAGAAAACGGAGAAATGTTGCAAGCAATAGAACCTATGCTAATGTATTCTAATATTCAAAATGGGTATGGAATTTTTGCTGGTTTTTCCCAAAAAATTGACTCGCTTAATTATCATATAACCAATAAATAATTCCTTTTTATGAAAAAAAAACTTTTTATTGTTTTAATAATTTTCTCATCCTTAAATCTTTCTTTGTTTGCACAAAAAATTACTATAAGTGGTTATGTACATAGCAAAGAAACAGGCGAAAAACTTATTGGAGCCTATGTTTTTATCAACAACACAACAAAAGGAACAACTACCAATAGCTTTGGATTTTATAGTTTTACTGTAAACAATTCGGACAGTATTAATCTAATTGCTTCTTATATAGGGTGTAAACCTGAAACAAAAAGTTTTATTTCAAGCCAAAATATAAATGTAAATTTTTATTTAGAAACAAATACTAATATTGGAACAGTACAAGTAACCGCCACAATACCAATAGAAAAGCGTAACGAAATGGGAGTTTTAGAAATTCCCATCAAACAATTAGAACTAATACCCACACTTGGAGCTGAGGTAGATATAATGAAAGCCTTTCAATTAATGCCAGGTGTGCAATCGGGCAACGAGGGTGGTAGTGGTCTGTATGTTAGAGGAGGTAGCCCCGACGAAAATCTTATACTTGTAGACGATGTTCCGCTTTATTATGTAAATCATTTTGGTGGTTTTATTTCTGTTTTTAATATTGACGCTATAAATTCGGTAAAACTGATAAAGGGCGGATTTCCTGCACATTATGGTAGTCGTTTATCTTCGGTTATGGACGTGAGAATGAAAGACGGTAACATGAAAGAATATCACGGAAATTATGCCATTGGCTTAATAACATCAAAAATAGCCTTTGAAGGTCCTATTAAAAAAGATAAATCTTCATTTTTAATATCCTTTCGAGGTATGCCTTGGGAGTTGTTAATTAGACCACTCAGTTCAATAGCAACCGGCTATGTTAGTATGGGCTATAATTTTTATGACCTCAATGCTAAACTTAACTATAAATTTAGTGCCAAAGACAGAATTTATTTTAGCTTCTATAAAGGGGACGATAATTTGATTGTAAGTTTAATAGACCTTTACGATTTAAACGACATGAAAGGAAAAATGAAACTTCGTTGGGGCAACACACTGTCAGCTCTTCGTTGGAATCATGTATATGGTTCAAAATTGTTCTCCAACACCACACTTTCATATACAAAATACAGATATTTAACCGAGTATAATTTTAAAAATACCTTAGAGCAAGACAAATTTTTTCAACAATTTGCCACTGGAATTAGCGACATTATGTTAAAATCTGATTTTGAATATTCTCTTATCAACAACTACAAACTAAAATTTGGTTTTAATAGTGTGTTCCATAATTTTACTCCTGGCAATACCAAGTACTCAATCACCGAAAGTGGAATAAAAACAATGGATACAACAATAAGTTATGCCAGTCTTCAAGTACCCGAAAACAGAATTTATGTTGAAAATATGTTTAAAATAGGAAGGTGGGTAAATGGTAATTTTGGACTTCACGCATCGCATTATTATGTAAATAAAACCAGTTTTTACTCGTTTCAACCTCGCTTGTTATTAAATTTTTTGATAAGCAAAAAAATATCTATCAAGGCAAGTTATGCAGAAATGCAACAAAACGTACACCTACTAAGTAGCAACACAGTGAGTGCTCCTATGGATATATGGATACCTGCCACCAAAGAGATAGCACCAAGCAATAGTCGTCAAATAGCAGGAGGAGTTTACAAAAGTTTTGGAAACGGATTATTTGAATTTAGCATAGAGGCATATCATAAAACATCTGATAATTTGATAGCCTACAAAGAAGGTACTTCATTTGCTGGTATTGCCAAAAACTGGGACGAAAAAATAGAAACAAACGGCAAAGGAACGTCTTATGGTGTTGAATTATTATTGCAAAAAAAAACCGGAAAAACAACTGGTTGGCTTGCTTATACGTATTCAAAATCAGACCGTAGATTTGAAAACCTCAATAATGGAGAAGTTTTTTCTGCCAAATACGACCGCAGACATGATATCAGCATTGTTTTTATTCATAAATTTAATAAAAAAATTGATTTTTCGGCATGTTGGGTTTTTGGTTCTGGCTATCCATACACTTTGCCTATTGGTAAGTATGAAATGGTTAACGAAGGAGCAACAAATAGTGCAGAAAACTGGAACAATAATAGTGTTTGGTTTGATGAAACAGTATTTATATATGCAGACCGTAACACCTACCGAATGCGAAATTATCATCGTATGGATTTAGGTATGAATTTTAAAAAACAAAAAAAACGAGGATTAAGAACTTGGACAATAAGTGTTTACAACGCATACAATCGTCAAAATCCTTATTATTATTTTACAAAAGTAAAAAATAATAATGTGAAACTTTATCAACAATCACTCTTCCCAGTAATCCCCTCAATAAGCTATAGTTTTAAATTTTAAAAATGAAATTCAGTTGAAATTCATTGTATTTTTATTTTTACAAATAAAATTTTACTACCTTAATA
>JAOZTW010000199.1 GCA_029938985.1 Bacteroidales bacterium
TAATTGATAGCTTCTATCTACAAAAACAAACTATTGAAATGGAATATGTTTCGGAATTTCAAATGGAGTATGAACGATTAAGACAAGAGTTTTTTGTTTCTGGGTATACTTCTAACATAGTCTATGCTGAAACTGGATTAACAGATCATGTGGAGAATTACAACCTTCATATTGTAATTTTTTATAGAAACTTTTTTGGAATATCTGTTTTTACTTTTCCTATGAATGAAATTCATTTTTTGGATTCAATTACTTTAAATGACAAAACTTTTTTCGATGTACATATTTCTTCAAATGGTTCTGATTCTACTTTTTGGTGTGAGAATATAGGTGTAATTAAATTAATAGCACCTACTTCAGACACAACACAGATTTCACTTACTTTAAAAAATTATCATATAAACAACTAATTTTAAAAATCATGAAAACAACAAAAATTTTAATTTTATTACTTTTTGCAATACAACTTTTAAGCTCTTGTTATTGGCAAAACAAGGAAAATATAAAAGAAACAAAGTACATACCCGAAGAAATGAAACCATACATTATGTTCCCCGAAGGTTCATGGTGGGTTTACGAAGACACTATAAATGGCTTAATTGATAGCTTCTATCTACAAAAACAAACTATTGAAATGGAATATGTTTCGGAATTTCAAATGGAGTATGAACGATTAAGACAAGAGTTTTTTGTTAATAATTATCAAAATAATATTTCGAGAGCAAATACAAGTCTTGCTTATTACAATTCTTCAATTATTTTACAGTACCGAAATTATTTTGGAACATATTTTTCAACCGAATATGAACTAAGTGAATCAATTTATTTTGGATATATTCATCATATAGATTCTATTTCTTTTTATGATAAAATATATAATAATATAAAAGTCTGTTCGGATGGTTCTGATTCTACTTTTTGGTGTAAAGATATTGGTATTGTAAAATATTATGTACGATACACAGATACTACTCAAAGTTCATTTATTTTAAAAAAATATAATATAAACAACTAATTTTAAAAATCATGAAAACAACAAAAATTTTAATTTTATTACTTTTTATTTCAAACTTCGCAATTAGTTCAAACACAAAAAATTATTAAATTATGAAACGTTTAAAATTATTATTACTATTCCTGTTGTTTACAACTACCTACACACAAGCCCAGTGGGAAGTACAATTAGACAATAACAATTTTACCCACTTAGATCGTATTTTCTTTCTCGATGAAAACTACGGCTGGACAATAGGCGGAGCAACAATTGGAGATGTAAGCCCATATTTTTACACAACCAATGGCGGAGAACAATGGTATTTATGCGATGACTGGATGAACCGCATGGGAACAGACATTTGTTTTGTAAACCAAGATACTGGTTTTATTGCTGCATCAGAAGGTATAATACGCAAAACCACCAACGGAGGACAAACATGGACAAACATACAAACTCTCGCTACACAACATGTTCAGCGACTTTTTTTTGTAGATGATAACAACGGCTGGGCTACGCTTGATAATTCAGGTAATATCTTGCATACTACTGATGGAGGACAAATGTGGACAATTCAAGATGTATATCCTGAGGAAAACGGAGGGATATCGACATTATTTTTTTTAAATACTTCTACCGGTTGGGGGGGGCACATAATGATGGAAATCATTATACTGATATAAAATATACAAATGATAGTGGAGAAAATTGGAATACTCAATACTCTGAACTATATCAGCATTTTTATATAATTGATATGTTTTTTATCAATGACACTACTGGCTGGGCAGTTGGTGAAATGAGTAACGAACCTTATGCACTTAAAACAAATAATGGAGGAATAGACTGGGATATACAATTAGTTGAAGGAATAAATGAAACAACTGTTATTAATTGCGTATTTTTTTTAAATGACACAATAGGCTGGATAGGTGTTGGGAATATTCAAACAAGTAATCATTACGGAGCAATATATTTTACGAATGATGGAGGTATTAATTGGCAACTACAACAAGAGTTTTATAAAGCTATTTTGGATATTCAAATGTTAAATAAAGACACAGGATGGGCAGTAGGTGGTGATTATATTTATTATAGTAACAATGCTGATACAATTATTATTGTTGATATTGAAGAAAATATACAAAAAAAAGATATTGTGAAAATAAGTCCAAATCCTTTTACTGATAATATTAAAATACAAATATCAAATAAATATCAATTAACCGAAATTATTATTACTGATATAACAGGTAAAATTTATGTGCAAAAAAATACAATTACCAACAATCAATTAAATTTAAACTTTTTACCGCAAGGTATATATTTTATTACATTAAAATTAAATAATCTAATTATTCAAACACAAAAAATTATTAAATTATGAAACGTTTAAAATTATTATTACTATTCCTGTTGTTTACAACTACCTACACACAAGCCCAGTGGGAAGTACAATTAGACAATAACAATTTTACCCACTTAGATCGTATTTTCTTTCTCGATGAAAACTACGGCTGGACAATAGGCGGAGCAACAATTGGAGATGTAAGCCCATATTTTTACACAACCAATGGCGGAGAACAATGGTATTTATGCGATGACTGGATGAACCGCATGGGAACAGACATTTGTTTTGTAAACCAAGATACTGGTTTTATTGCTGCATCAGAAGGTATAATACGCAAAACCACCAACGGAGGACAAACATGGACAAACATACAAACTCTCGCTACACAACATGTTCAGCGACTTTTTTTTGTAGATGATAACAACGGCTGGGCTACGCTTGATAATCAAACTGATGATTTCCAACTCTTACATACAACTAATGGAGGTAATAACTGGGAAACTCAACAAGTTTTTACACTTAACACAAGCGGACTTCATTCATTATATTTTCTTAATGATAGTATAGGCTATGGAGGAGGGGGATATTTTGATGTAGAAAACGATGATAGTTACAGTAACATTGTAAAAACTACAAACAAAGGTGATACTTGGGAAAATATCTATCTATCTCAAAATTCATTTTATTCAATAGATGATATTTTTTTTATAAACAATTTAATTGGCTTTGCTGTTGGTTGTAAAAATTCAATAAACACTCATCTAATTTTATATACCGAAGATGGCGGAGAAGATTGGGATGAACATTATTTGCCAGACTTAGAAAATTGGTATGGACAAACAAGAACAGCAAGTATAATTTACAGTATAGAATTTGCAAACGACACACTTGGCTGGCTTACTTGTGCGGATGAATATGGCTCTGGTTATGTTTTACTCACAACCAATGGTGGCGAAACTTGGCAACAACAATATGTGAACCGTAACTTAAATGTTCCAATTTATGATATTTGTGCTGTTGATGAAAATAATGTTTGGGCAGTAGGTGGTGATTATATTTATCATAACAACAATGCTGATACCATTATTATTCCAGCTAAAGTAGAAAATATAAAGAGGGATAGCATAAGAATAAGTCCAAATCCGACAACTGGAATTTTTACAATTAATTTACCTAATGAAATATCTACTGCACAAATAAATATATCTGATATTACAGGTAAAGAAATTATTTCTACTAATCAATATTCAAAAATAGATATTACCAAACAACCGCAAGGTATATATTTTATTACATTAAAATTAAATAATCAAATTATTCAAACACAAAAAATTATTAAATTATGAAGTACAAATTTAGTATTCTAATGTTGCTTATTGTGTTGAGCAGTGCAATATATGCACAACAAATAACACAACAATTCTCGTTTTTGCAGGGCGATGTGCAAATAGCACAAACCGAAGGATATGATATGATAAGTATTGGTGAAGAAGATTTTTTGCAAGGAGAAGAAAATGCAGGTAAACCGCAGTTACCAGTAAAATATTTTAAATTATTGTTGCCCAAAGGTGCTTCTGCCACAAATGTAAGCATTACAATAAATTCGGAACAGCAATTATCAAGTAATTTTTATTTGTATCCGGTTCAGATGCCAGTTTATCCAGATTTTAGCGAACCGCCGGCATTTGTTGAACCCGACCCTACAATTTATAATTCAGATAATCCATTTCCAGAAAACTATATCTTAAATTATGAAACAAGTGGATTTCGGGATTATAATTATGTTACCGTAAGTTTTATTCCTTTTAGGTATATTCCTTTAAGCCAGCAACTACATCTTTTAACAAATATAACAATTACAGTTGATTATACTGTGTATTCCATAGCTGAAACACATAAATTGCGTCCTTACGGAGAAGTTGATGAAATAGCATCCAATTTTATCAAAAAGACGGTTATAAATCCTACGCAAACAGATATTTATTATCCCGAAGCTACAAGTAAAATTAATGAATACAATAATTCAAAAGGTACAGGTAGCGGCAACAGAGGATTTGAACCTACGGAACTACCTGCACTTGAAGGTAGCCCTGTATATTATGTAATTATTACTAATAATACCGATGTTTTTGGAAATATTGTTGGAGAAGGTAATTTTACAGATAAATTTCAGGAATTTGCCGATTGGAAAACTCAAACCGGAACTCCAGCTAAAGTCATTACAGTTGATGCCATTCGCAAAGCATATCCAGGAGTGGACATAGCCGAACAAATACGTGAATTCATAAAAGATGCACATAAACTTTGGGGCACCGAATATATTTTGCTTGGAGGAAATGCTTCTATTGTGCCAGTGAGGTGGATAAATGGAAATTATATGCCTACTGACTTATATTACTCAGCTGTTTGGCATTCATCAAATGGATATAATGATAATTGGAATAAAGATGGAGACCTAAAATTTGGAGAAAGCACTTCATTTAATGGAGACTATTGTGACTTCACTCCTGACATAGCAGTAGGCAGAGCACCAGTAGATACTGAAGCAGATGTAGAATTATTTTTAGAGAAGAATTTTACATACTCACGTTGTTCTTTAGCAGATGATATTCCGAGTGGAGCATGGTTAAATAAGCAGTTGAACATTGGTGGTATTGTTTATGAAGTAAATTGGCCATCTAATGGTCCAGGAACGAATAACTTAGGCTTGCCTACATTTTGGTTTGTTGAAAATAATTTTTCTGATGATTCGGAACAATACACAATGTTAGAATACATGCAAAATTGGAACGTAACCCATCCAGACTGGTGGCCAGCATACAGTGTAATGGACGAAAAAGTAGAACACACCGCTGTTCTGGACAAAATTAACGAAAAACCAGGTATCATTTTTCATCTCGACCATTCAAGCGAATTTAATTTGGGTTTAACATGTGTTACACATTCAAGTAGCTCATTATACGCACCAGACTGGAATACTTTAACAAATAGTTCACAATATCCTTTTTTAATAGGTGGAGGTTGTCATACAGCACCAATTGATAGAAATAATTATATTGGAGAAAGTTGGTTAAGTTCTCATAGAGGAGGAGTTGCATTTCTGGGAACAGCAGCAAATATTACAACAGTAACTACTTATAGTTATCACCAAAACTTTTTCAGTTATTTATATGATATGAATGTTAATAAAGCAGGATTGTTAAAAAATATGGCAGCTACAAATCAAAATACTAAGTATAAAATTTTCCAACTACTTGGCGACCCTGCCTTATCAATTTATACAGATGAGCCAATAACAATGAATGTAACGCATAATAATGAAGTAACAACTGGCAATTCCGATTTAATAGCATCAATATCAAATTTTCCTGTTGGCAATTTAATGAAAGTATGTTTGTATAAAGAAAATGAAGTATTAGCTTTTGGCAAAACAGGTCTCGGTGGACCCTTTCAATTAAATATTACACCTGATACCCCAGGTAAAATGAAACTAACAGTTACTTGTCATAATGCCGAGCCTTACGAAGCAATAATCACTGTTAAAAAAAATGATGGTGTTCATTTATACAATAGTAATTATACTTTTACAGATGAAAACGGAAATGGATTAATAGAACCTGGCGAAACAATTACTTTGTCGCTTGAATTATCCAATTCTGGATTAACAACAGCAACCAATATTTCTGCAATATTAAGTTCTACTGATGATTATATTACAATTACACAAAATACATCTGATTATGCAGATATTTCTACCGACAATTCAGCGAGTTCAATAATAGATTATGTTTTTACAGTAGGAACAGAAGATATTGATAATGGCAAACAAATTACTTTTAATTTAGATATTAATTCAACTCAAATTAATGAAGACGATGGTTTTATGTTGAATATTAATGCTTGTGAATTAGAGCAAGGAAATAAAACTGCTTTTGTAAACAAAGAAGAAGTTACAGATTTTAGTTCTGGAGATGTTGTTTCATTATATATTGATATTCAAAATTATGGGACAGTAACAGCTACAGGTTTACAAGCGGAATTAACAACAAACTTATCATCAGATATTATAAATATTACAAATTCTGAGCAAACATATATTGATATAAATCCCAAAGGTGTTCAAGCAAATTCTAATGCTTTTGTTTTTGAACTAACAGACAATTATGCTGGAGGAGATTTAACATTTACTTTAGAATTAACAGATAATTTTAACAGAGTATATAGTTATAAATTTAATTTACTCGAAGCATTACCAAGAGAAATAAAAGGTTTTGAATTTAATTCAAGTAGTAATTATATAGAATCAACATGGACTAAATTAGATAATATAAAAGGTTACAATATTTACCGTAGTGATACACAAACAGGGACTTATGAAAAAGTTAATGATTTTGTTGTTACAGGAACTTCTATGTATTATGACCCAGAAGTAGAAATTTTACACGAATATTATTATAAGATAAGTGCTATTTCTTTAACAGGAAACGAACGCAGTGTATACAAATTAACTCCACATTTAGCTTGGACTTCATTGGAATTAGTTGAAGGATTTCCTGTCAAACCGCATAATATTGCAGTTACAAGTGCAGTAGCTTCGCCTACAGTTTACGACATTGATGGTGATGGAACAAAAGAAATATTTCAAAATTTTAAAGATGCAACTTCTGGACGCATTATGGCTTACGATGGAACAGGTGCAGAATTATTTGATATTGACGGAAATCCAACAGAAGTTTGGGGCTTTGCAACTACCACAGTTGGTATTTCGTCCAACTCCGCAGTTGGAGATTTTGATAATGATGGTCAAGCCGAAGTTTTTACATGCGGTAGAGAACCAGGTACTTTATATGGTTTTAGAACAGTAGATAACGATTCTGATGGCAATCCTGATAAATTATGGAGTGATGGTATAATTTACACTGGAAACTACAATATGTTATATAGTAATCCAGTATTGTCAGACCTAACTAATGATGGTAATTTAGAAATAATTCTATCAACCGAACAATCTAATTTATTAGTATATAATAAAGATAAGGTTTTAGTATGGAGTAGAGATTTAGGTTATGGTGCATGGTATTCTATGGGAGAACCTGCTGTAGCTGATATTGATGGCGATGGCTATAAAGAAATTATTTTGGGAATAAAACAACAAACTGAAGATACTGATGATACCTTTGATGGAGCAATTTATATCTTTAACAGTGATGGTTCCGATTTTAATGATTCAAATCCTTTTGTTCAATTTGGAGAAAACGAACGTGCAGACAACGGAGTAGTTCTTGCAGATATAGATAATGATAATGAATTTGAAATTCTTACTATTACAAAAACAAACACAACAGCTTATGTTTATGCTTTTAACCTTGATGGCGAACCTGTAAACGAAAACTGGAACGGGATATATACAATTAATGTAAAAAATATAGCTTATCAAGAACATATTATGCCAAGAATTTCTGTTGGAGATATTAATAGAGATGGTAATTTAGAAATTGTATTCGGAAGTAAAGATAAACTTCATGTATTAGATAATCAAGGAAATCCTTTTGGTACTTTTCCCATTACTGTTGGAAATACCAGAAATAATGCTCCAATTCTCGCTGATATTGATGGTGACGCAGAAATAGAAATAATTATTAATAATGATAATATTTTTGCTTTTAATCCAGATGGTTCAGAATGCGTAGGATGGAGACTAACCCCTATTACTGGTAGATTTGAAGGCACACCTTATGTTGGAGATATTAACAAAGACGGTAAAAATGAAATTGTAGTAACCAGTTACGATAATGAAACATATATTTGGCAAACAACTGGTGATACAGATAAAATAGAATGGGGTTCATATAGGTACAATGCACAAAATACTGGAGTTTACAAAGAAGAATGTATGTTCTCTGAAACTGAAAGTATCACTATTGACCAAATAGACCCAGTTACTTGGAATACAGACCAAGCAGTAAGAGGTGATATAACTATTGCTTCTAATTCTAAATTAATAATAGAATCCTCTATTTCATTTACTCCCGATGCTTCAATAATAGTTCGTCCTGGTGGAAAATTAATTATAGACGGAGCCAAACTCACAAACTCTTGTGGTGATT
>JAOZTW010000200.1 GCA_029938985.1 Bacteroidales bacterium
GTTTGTCTAAATATTTAAAAATGATTAATAAAAATCGAATAAATTATTTATTGCCGTGAAAATCAAATAGATAACTATTGCAAAAAAGTTTTCCCGACTTTTCAGTTTTTTAGTATTTATGAAAAATGCCAAAAAATTAATAGCCCCAATCTACTTGTTTATTTTGCCATTTTAAAATATCATTAAATAGCTTGCTATTTGCAGATTTGTTAAAATAATAGAAGAGCAAAAAAAGGCGTATTTAGGAGTTACTTATTATTTCATTTTCACCTAAATAAAAAAAGCGGTAATTCATTTGAATTACCGCTTTTTTTTATTTTTTACTTTTTATTTAAGAGTTTTTTTAACCTCTATCTCTTTGAATGCTTCTATAAAATCTCCTACTTTTATATCGTTAAAACGTTCTATATTTAGTCCACATTCTTGACCACTAAGTACCTCTTTGGCATCGTCTTTATATCTTTTTAATGAACCAAGTTCTCCTGTATATTTTACTATTCCGTCTCTTATTAATTTTATTTTTGATGTTCTAAATAACTTGCCATCTTTAACCATACAACCTGCAATTGTTCCAACTTTAACAATTTTAAATATTTTAAGGATTTCAGCAGTACCAACCACTTCTTCCTTAATTTCAGGCGAAAGCATACCCTCCATAGCATCTCTAATATCATTAATTACGTCAAAAATTACAGAATATTGTCTGATTTCAATTTGATATTTTTCTGCAAGTTTACGAGACGAAATAGATGGTCTTACTTGGAAACCAACTACAATTGCTTTAGATGCTACAGCAAGCATTATGTCATTGTCTGATATCTGACCAACTGCTTTGTGTATTATATTCACTTGAATTTCATCTGTAGAAAGTTTACTTATAGAATCTGAAAGAGCTTCAATAGAGCCAATAACATCTCCTTTTATTACTAAATTCAATTCTTTAAAATCTCCAACTTGTATTCTTCTACCAATTTCGTCTAACGTTAGGAATTTTTGTGCTCTAAATGCTATTTCCCTTTTCAATTGTTGACGATAATTAGCTTTCTCTTTTGCTTCTTTTTCATTTTCCATTACAACAAAAGGATCGCCTGCTTCTGGTGCACCATTTAGTCCAAGTATTAAAATGGGTTCAGATGGTCCAGCTTTTTTAACCTTCTTGCCTCGTTCGTTGAACATTGCTTTTACTTTACCCGTAAATTGACCAACAAGTACTATATCTCCAATTTTCAGTGTTCCTGTTTTTAATAACAATGTTGTTACATATCCTCGTCCTTTATCGAGCGTTGACTCAACAACTGTTCCGAGTGCATTTCTATCAGGATTTGCTTTAAGCTCAAGCATTTCTGATTCTAAGATTACACGTTCAAGAAGTTCGTCAATATTTTTACCATGTTTTGCTGATATTTCTACACAGCCGTATTTGCCTCCCCATTCTTCTATAAGATAATTTCTATCAGCAAGTTCTCTTTTTATTCTCTCTGGGTCAGCATTTTCTTTATCTATTTTATTGATAGCAAAAACTATAGGTACGTTGGCTGCTTTGGAATGGTCTATTGCTTCTATTGTTTGTGGCATAATACTATCATCGGCTGCAACAATAACAATTACAACATCTGTAACCTTAGCACCACGTGCTCTCATTGCAGTAAACGCTTCGTGTCCAGGTGTATCCAAAAATGTAACAATCTCTCCTGTATCCACAGTAACATGATAAGCTCCAATATGTTGTGTTATTCCGCCAGCCTCACCAGCTATAACATTAGTACTTCTAATATAATCAAGAAGAGAAGTTTTTCCATGATCAACATGTCCCATTACTGTAATGATTGGAGGACGTGCGATTAATTTTTCATCATCTTCATCTATAAAAAACAATTCTTCGTCTTCTGTTTTTGTAGAAATAAAATCAACTGTAAATCCAAATTCCTCAGCAAGTACAGTTATTGTGTCTGCATCTAATCTAAAATTTATTGAAACAGGAATGTCTAAATCCATACAAGTCCCAATAATTTTATTTACATGAATATCCATTATGTTAGCAAGTTCATTTACGCTAACAAATTCAGTAATTCTAATTTCTTTTTTCTGTTCTAATTGTTTTTCTTTTTCTTTTTCACGAATATTTTTATGTTCAGCTCTTCTTGTTTGTCTGTATTTTACTGCTTTATTCTTTTGTTTTTTACCTAATTTAGCTAAAGTTTCTTTTATTTGTTTATCAATGTCTTTTGGGTCAACAATATTAGATTTTGGTCTTGATCTACCCTTATTAAATGGTTTCCTTTTAAAATTAGTTGATTTTACACTATTAATTTCAACTTTTTCTACTCTTTTTCTTTTTCTTTTCTTAGCAACAGGTCTGGATTTCTTTTTACTATCTAATACTATTTGATTTACCTTTAAACTTTTTCCTTTTTGTTCAGTAGTTTTTTCTTTTGTTTTTTTCTTTTCATTTTCTTTTTTCTTGCGTTCAGCTTCTTTTTCTTTTCTTGTTTTCCTTGCAGGTCTTGTTCGTTGATTTAATGAAGTAAGGTCAATTTTTCCTAAAACTTTTAAAGTATCTTTTATTTTGTTTTTAGTATCCTCAATTTTTTTTGTTATACTCTTGTCTGTATCCGATTCTTTTGTCTCCGAAATTTTAGTCTCTTTTACTTTTTTAGATTTGTTATCCGAAATATTTATTTTCTGTTCGTTATTATGTTTTATATCATCTTTTGTTTTGGTATCATCTTTTTTAACCACATCATTTGTTACTACAATATTTTTCTTTGTAGTTTGTTCAGTCGTTTCTTCTTTTGTTTTTTGAACAACTAATGGTTGTACTTTTTTCTTTTCTGTTATTTTTTTTTCAGGTTTTCTCTTTTTTTTCTTTTTAATTATATCAATTACAGTAACAGGTTCAATATTCCTTTTTTTATCTTTCTTTTTGGGCTTTTTCTTTTTGTTCGGCTTTTTTAAATCTTCTAAATTTATTTTACCCAAAATTTTTGGTTCTTTAGAATTGAATTTATCATTAGAGCTTGTTTCTGGGACAATATCTACTTTTTTCTCTATTACTTTTTCTTTTTGTTCAATACTATCCTTCTCCTTCTGCTGTAAATTTCTTTTGTAGATAGCCTCTTTTTTTATAGCCTCTTGTCGTCTTGCCTCTTTTTGTGCTTTTTTCAGATTTTTTTCATTGCCAAACTTTTTCAATAACAGCTCATATTTATCAATAGAGATTTTAGTATTAGGCGTATATTTATCCTTATATCCTTCTGATGACAAGAAGCTCGTAATTGTGGATATACCTACATTTAACTCTCGTGCGACTTTACTTAATCTTTTTTGTGGTGTTGTTTTTTTCATAAACTTTTACTCTGAATTTTCGTAATAATAATGGAGCAGTGAATTTTGAATAATAAATTTTTGTTAAGTGAAAATGAAATAATAAGTAGTTCCTAATATACACCGTTTTTTGGTTTTTTTAAATAATTTAATAATCTGTAAATAGTGAGCTACTTAATGACTTTTTAAATTTTTTTTAAAAACAAAATAAACAAGTAGATTGGTATTAGTTATTTTTCTTTTTCACTAAGGAATTTGTTATTTGGCAAATTCCTGAAATAAGTTTAGTAATTAATGTTTTTGACAAGTTTTAATGAACATGATAGCTTAAGTTTCTAATTTCTTTTTTTCCTTTTTTGAGAATATCTAAAATTCAAAATTAATTAAAAAACTTATGTTTGTGAAGCATGCTTAATTTCTCTATTCTTCTTCTTTATCAAACTCAGAATTAATAACATCAAGAACAAACTCCAAAGTTTCCAATTCTAAATCTGTTCGTTTTTCAAGTTCTTCAATTGATAATTGCAGTACACTTTTTGCTGTATCACATCCTATTGCTTTAAGTTCGTCTATAATCCAAGAATCTATCTCATCAGAAAATTGATCAATGTCAATATCTTCCTCACTTTCATCCATCTCTCTAAAAACATCTATTTCATATCCTGTTAATTGAATTGCAAGTTTTATGTTAAGACCATTTTTTCCAATTGCTTTAGAAACCTCTTCTGGTAGTAAAAAAACCTCTGCTCTATAATCATCTTCTACAAGTCTTATAGAACTTATTTTAGCTGGATTTAAAGCTCTTTGAATAAATAATTGAGTATTTTCGGTGTAGCTAATTACATCAATATTTTCGTTTCGTAGTTCTCTTACAATTCCATGAATTCTCGCACCTTTCATTCCAACACAAGCACCAACAGGGTCTATTCTCTCGTCGTAAGATTCAACAGCTACTTTTGCTCTTTCACCTGGCTTTCTTACAATTTTTTTAATAACAATTAGTCCATCATCGATTTCAGGAACTTCTAATTCAAACAGTCTTTCTAAAAAAATTGGTGAAGTTCTTGATAAAATTATTCGTGGAGTATTATTTCTCATTTCTACTTTTGATACAATAGCACGTAAAACATCTCCTTTTCTAAATCTATCAGATGGAATTTGCTCAGATTTAGGAAGAATTAATTCATTTTCTTCGTCATCAAGTACTAAAATTTCTTTTTTCCAAGTTTGATAAACATCGCCAGTAATTAAAGTTCCAACTCGTTCTTTGTAAGTTTCATAAAGAGTATCTTTTTCTAATTGCATTATTTTGGCTGTCAAATTTTGTCTCACTGCAAGTATTGCTCTTCGTCCAAAATCAATTAATTTTACCTCGTCTGTAAAATCTTCTCCTACTTCATAGTCTTCGTACTCTTTACCTTTTGTATGTACATCTGTCAAAGATATTTCTTTGTTCTTGTCTTGTATCTCTCCATCTTGTACAACAATTCTATTTCGCCATATTTCAAAGTCTCCTTTATCAATATTTATTATAACGTCAAAATTCTCATCACTTCCAAAAATCTTTGTAAGAGAACTTCTAAAAACGTCTTCCATTATGCCCATCATTGTAACTTTATCAATGCTTTTGAGCTCTCTAAATTCTGAGAATATTTCTATAAGGTTTAAAGTTTTCATTTTTGAAATATAATTATTTAAAATATCAGTTTTGTTTTTGCAATAGAAGATAATTCTAATTCTTGAATTGTTTTTTCCTTATCCCGTAGTTGCAAAGTTACAGTTAAATCATTTACCAACAATAGTTTCCCAATATATTGGATTCCATTTTTTTCAATTATTTGAACATCTTTTTCAATGTTTTTTTTATATTGCTCAAGCACTTTAAATGGAGCAGTTAGTCCTGGTGATGAAATTTGCATATCAAATTTTTCTATTTCCTCTCCAAGTGCATTATACAACTTTTTATGAATTCCTGAACATTCAATTAATTTTATTCCTATTTTAGAATCCAAAAATATAACTATTGAATTGGGATTTGTTTTTATATCAACTACAAAAACATCGCTTTCATTGGTGATTTTTTCTAATTCTACTCGAATTTTCTCTTTTAAAATCATCTTTTTTTTTCGCTTTAATAGCTGGTTTTAAGAAAAATACAATAAAATAGGGGACTTAAAATCTGTCCCCTTAATGTCTTTTCGGAATGCAAAATTAATTATATTTATTTAAAAAAAAAATATATTTTAACAAATTAGGTAAATTTTATTATTTCTACATTTTTCCCATCAAATACAGCATAGGTATTGTTTTTAAGCCAATCGCCAAGTCCTACATAAACAGAAGACTCATTAAGATTTTTTTTTATTGGAATATGACGATGCCCATAAATAAAAAAATCAAATTTTTTTGTTTTCAGTAATTCTCTTGAATAAATAATCAACCATTCGTCTTCATTAAGAAAACGAGGATTTTTATAATATCCATTTCGTGTTTCAGAAAAATATTTTGCAATCTTTATTGATAGGTTTGGGTGTATTAAGTTGGCAAAACAAAATTGCAAAAATTTATTGGTAAAAAGCTTTTTTAATATTTTATAAAATTTATCATTTGGTCCAAGCCCATCACCATGAGCCAATAAAAATTTTTTATTATTAAAAGTTCTTATAATAGGTTTATGATAAACCTTTATACCAAGTTCTTTCTGAAAGTAATCGTACACCCACAAATCGTGATTGCCAGTAATATAGTTTATTTTTATTCCACTATCAGCCAACTCTACAATTTTTCCAAGAAATCGAGTGTGTCCTTTTGGTACAACTTGTTTCCATTCGTGCCAAAAATCAAAAATATCTCCCATCAAAAAAATTTCATCTGCTTCGTGTTTTATGTTCTCTAACCACTTTATCAATAATTTCTCACGCTGCAAGCTTATTGAATGGTTTGGAATTCCAAGATGAAAATCAGATGCAAAAAATATTTTCTTCATTTAAAAAATGCTTTTTGTAATTAATAGTCAATAATGAACAATTGATTTATTATTGATAAAATTCTAAATTTTTATCTTTGTATAATAAAAGTAATTTATTCATTATTAATTATAAGGAATTGTCAAGAATAACTTCGTAAACTGTGTCATTATTTTCCAATTCCTAAATTAATTAATCTTCATCTACATCATGATTATTAATATAACCAAGTGTGTCGTTGAGTGCATTAATAAATCCTTCAAAATCTTCTTGATAAAGAAAAATACGATGTTTTTCGACCTCGAATTTGCCATTTTGTTTATTAAAAACTTTTTTTCTTTCAGAAATTGTTAAAAAATAATCGTTACTGCGTGTTAGTTTTACGTCGAAAAAATAGGTTCTTTTTCCTGCTTTTACCGAAGTAGAAAAAAGTTCGTTTTTTTTATTATCTCGTTCTTCCATCTTTTTGAGTGTTAAATTTAGGGTTATTGTTTTAAATTAATAAATTATTAATATGTTAAAATTCTTCAATTCTAATAAGTGCAAAAGTAAATATAATTTATTTCTAATAAAAATTTATTTTACTTCTTTAAGTTCAAGACTTATCAAATCTATACGAGGTTCGTTAACTTCTATGATTTTTATTAAGAAATTATTTATCAAAATTTCTTCATTTTGTCTTGGAATAGTTTCGTAATTATTTAATATAAAACCAGCTATGGTTGTGAACTCTTCCGACTCGGGTAATTTCAAATCATATTTTTCGTTTAAATAATTAATTTCCAATCTTCCAGAAAAAATAAATTTTTTTTCTGAAATTTGTTTATCTTCCAAGTAATTTGAATCGTGTTCGTCTTCTATTTCGCCAAAAATCTCTTCTAAAATATCTTCAACTGTAACAATTCCTGCTGTACCCCCATATTCATTTACTATCAATGCTACGCTTTTATTTTGCATATTCAACAAGTCAAATAATTTTTTTGCAGACATGGTCTCGGGTACAATTGGAATATTTACTATTACCGATTCTATTGTTTTGGGAGATTTAAAAAGTTCCAGCGAATGCACATATCCAACAATATTATCAATTGAATTTTTATAAATTAAAATTTTTGAAAATCCTGTTTCTAAAATCTTCTTTTTTAAAGTTTCTACATCTGCATCAATTGGCACTGCTTCAATTTCGTTGCGAGGCACAATACAATCTCGCAGTTTTACTTTATTAAAATCAAGAACATTTTGAATTATTTTTAACTCTTCTCCTATTTCTTCGTTTGATTCCGAATTTTTATGAATTTGTTTTAAAAAATTTGTTAAGTCAACCTTACCAAAAACTTTTTGTTGTTTGGTGTTTGACATATCTGCTCTAATAAAATATTTTAGAAAAAAATCGGTTACCAAAATTGTGATAATTGTTATTGGATAAAAAAAGACAAAGAAAGTATAAACAGGTATTGAAAAGAAATTTAACGACGAGTTTGGATTTAACTTAAATAATGTTTTTGGAATAAATTCTGCAGCAAAAAGAATTAGTAAAGTTGAAATTATGGTTTGGATAATTAGTGTCCATAAATCAGAATTTAGTGTCAAAATAGAGATATATGGGTCTAAAATTAAAGCCATTACTAAACCATAAACCACTAATGCAATATTATTTCCCACAAGCATGGTGGCAATATATCTACCTGGATTTTTGGTGAATTTTGAAATTATTTTAGACGAGAATTTTCCTTGTTTCTTATCAACAGCAATCATTAGTTGGTCGGCTGAAATAAATGCTATTTCCATTCCAGAAAAAAAGGCTGAAAACAACAAGGAAGATAATACTATCAGTATGTTTATTAACATAATTAGTTCGTTAGTAATTAGCTATTTATTTATAAAAAATAAATATATTACAATCTGTTTGGTTAAGAGTTTGAATGGTTAAGAAATTAGAATTTTGCAAATTTAATAACTAAAGTTTAAAATCAGTTATTTTATTTTATAAAAGAGTTTATTTTTTTCATTATGTAAGACAAAAAATATTTGTATATTACTTATATTCTATTTCTTAAACGAAATAGAATGTAGAAATAGACCTTTAAGGCATATCAAAATAAATAATTAACCATTTAAACTTGTTCTTTTGAATTTT
>JAOZTW010000818.1 GCA_029938985.1 Bacteroidales bacterium
CTTTTTACATATTTAAAATAAGTAATTATTTTTTGTTTAATATTGGCAATTTAGCTCTGTTTTTTATTAACCAACACTGTTATGTAGGGACTACCTAAATTTTTGGTATTTTTCAATTATAAATAAAACTAATCGTGTTAAAATAATTTACTGCATAAAGTGGAATATTAATAAAATTATTTTGTTTAATATAATTTCTGGGCGACAACCTGAATATAAGTTCGGGTTTGTATTTTTCAGAATAACTTAAAAGACTTTTTTTGTTTCTACTCAAACCACTTTTAACCTCCACTGGATATATTTTATTATTGTTTTGAATTATAAAATCTATTTCCGCATCGCTTTTAGAAGTCCAATAAAATAAATTTTTATTTGTAAATGTAGTTAATTGATTGGCAACAAAATTTTCGGTAAATGCTCCATTGTATTCAAAAAAAATAGTTTGTGGTTCAATTATTAAATCGGGTTTAATATTCAACATTGCTCCAAGCAAACCTGTATCGTGCAAATAAATTTTAAATTTTGAGTTGTCGGCATATCCAGAAAGTGGTAGTTTTGGGGTTTTTATATTTCTAATAATATGAATTAAACCAGCTTTGTTTAACCATTCAATAGATGTGAAATAACTTGCTGCACGAGCATTTTTATTTATATCGGCATACTTAAATTTTTTATTTTCTTTTGCAAGTTGATATGGAATTGAATTCCAAATTTCTGAATTTTTTATTGCCTGCGAGCTATCTGCATATTTAGAAAAATCACGAGTATATGCTTCTAAAATTTCTTTTTGTATTTCACGACACATTTGAATATCTTTATTTTGGATATATTCATATAAAACCTCTGGCATGCCTCCTAAGAACATATACATTTTAAGGTGTTTTAATAATTTACCATGTATAATTTCCAGGAAATGAGTAGGTTTTGTGAAGTTTTCATATTGTTGTAAAATAAATTCCTCGCCCATTGCCATAAGATATTCTATGAACGACATTGGATACATTGTTATAAAATTTACTTTACCTACAGGAAAACTGTAGTTTTTACCAATGCTTACGCCAAGCAAAGAGCCTGCTGCAATTATGTGATATTCTGGTGCTTGTTCGTAAAAATATTTTAAGCTTTTTAAAACATTCGGCTCGGTTTGTATTTCATCAAAAAATATTAATGTATTATTAGGTGTAATTTTTTTTCCTATATATAAACTCAAATTTTGAATAATATTTTTTGGAATTAAATTATTTTTAAAACTTAAACCAAGTTTTGGATTTTGTTCAAAATTAAAATAAATAAAATTTTGGTATTCATTATTTCCAAATTCTGTTATAAGAAAAGTTTTGCCAACCTGTCTTGCTCCTTGTAACAATAAAGGTTTTCTTCGGTTACTTGCTTTCCAGTTAATTAGTGAATTATATAAAATTCTTTTCATTTTTTTATTTTAAATAAATAATAACTCCTATAAAGGTTGCAAATATATAAATTTATCTCCAAAAAACGTAAAGATTTGTAAATTTTATCTCCAAAAAACGTAAAATAATCAAATATTTATCTCCAAAAAACGTATTTAGAGAAAATAAGACAATAAGTTTCACCAAGATACGCCATTTTTTTGAAATACCAATCATTTTTTTATCCTGCTATTATTATTGGGTGCATTAATTTTATTATTAAAGATTATACCAACTACTTAAATCTCTATCAATTAATTTTTCTAAATTTAATATGCTTTCTTTATAAATTTCATTTATTAAAAAAGGACGTATTTCTTCGAGTTCGCATATATCGGCTGTTGATTTTTGATTTAGTTTTGTGAAAAAATATTTTATATTCGTACGTATTTTTTTGCTTGGAATAAGTTTTTTAGCAAACTGATTTATTGGATGTGCCGTGTTTAATATCTCATTTGCTTTTATTGATTTAGAAGCCACACCTGGAGTGCTTTTTACGTTTATAAGGAATGATACAATTATTCAATGGTTCAATGATACAATAATGTGATTATAAACCAGTCGATTAAAGAAATACAAATGTGTAAAAACTTTTGTATGGGTACTTACCTATCTTTTCTTTTTCATTAACTTGTAAAAATTTAAACACGTTTTTTATTGTTTGTGCTCTGTTTTGTATAAAATCTTCTTCAAAATGAATAAAAAACATATTTTTTTTATCAAATAGTTTTAAATATCTTTTTATTTGAACATTGTAAAAACTTCTGTCTATAAAATTACGGCTTAAATTATATGTTTTTTTTTGTAATTCTAATAATTCTATGTTTATTAGTTTTTTAAATATTTTTTGGCTACCCACGTAAAGTTGGACACTTTATTGCACACGCCAGTCAGGTGTTTTTC
>JAOZTW010000201.1 GCA_029938985.1 Bacteroidales bacterium
TTATTGAAAATCATATAGTTAATTGTCACAAGAAAAGTTTTCCCGACTTTTCAGCAATTCATTAATTTTTTGTTATTAAATTAAAACTTGAAAGCATTTTTATAAAATCATAATAATCGTTTTCAAAAGTAGCAGAATCAACATCGTATTTTTCTGTAACTTCAGCTTCAATTTCTTCTTTAATTTTTCCTTCATTTAGCATTGTTAAAATAACAGAACCTACTGCATTCATGGAATAAGAATCTCCTGTTGTTGGGTCAAAAACAAAACCTGTTTCGCTTATTGCCAGTTCTTTTTTTGTCATAGTAAATATTTTTAGTTAATTGAATAAAAAATTAGGGTGTTTTTCACGAATATCAAATTCAAGGCTTTTTTAAAATATTAGAATTAAAGTTTATCTTTGTAAATGAGCATTTTAATATTTCAAAAGTAATGAAGAAATTGATACTCATGAAAAACGCCCTCTTATTTATATTTTTAAGCTTTTTTTGATTTTTTGTTTTGATTTTTTTTAAATCTTTTTTTCAGCACATCACTAAGTTTTCTGTTTTTTAGCCATTTTGCACCAAACATATATGGAATAGTTTTAAAAATCTCTTTAGTGTTAGACACAAGCCATCTATCTAAGTAAACAGCTGTTTTTACATTTTTCTTTTCAATTTCTATATCAAAAAGGTATTTTAGAAAAAAGGGATTATTGATAAAAGCAAATTCTATGGAAGCCCAAAATTTTGCATTAATTTCCATAAAAATAAAATCATTTCTTTTTTCACAAAATTTGAATTCTGCTAACCCCCAGCCCGAATATTCTATTTCTTTCACTATTCGTTCTGTATATTCTCCTAATTTACTATCATCTAATCTCTTCAATACCACCGCCGATCCTCCATGATACGGATAGCTAATTACTTCTTTTTGAGTAAAACTTGTTAGCATTTTTCCTTTATCTGCAATATATCCTACCGAGTATGTTCCTTGACTTGATATAAATTCTTGGAAAAAAACGGTTTTAGATTTTATATTGTCTAAATCCTGCTTATTGTTTATTATGCCACGCTCTCTGTAAACCTCTTCTCGTAAAGATTTAAAAAAAATTGGGAAAAAATCTAAATCCTTTCTATCTGTGTATGTTCTTGGAATTGGAATACCTAATTTTTCAACTATACGAAGAGTTTTTATTTTATCGTAAGTAATAAAATTATTTTCTACAAAATCGGATTTCCCTATTTTCAGACTTCCCTTATTCATAAAATAAATAAGGGTACTTGCTGCACCACAGGGAATTATAAGGTCAAAATCGTTATGCTTACTTACCATATTAGATGTTTTATCAAAAAACAGTTCATAGTCTGGCTTGTATTTTGTAAAGTATTTGACAAAAGTATGAGTTTGGTCTTTGTTTGATTGTAAAAATAATACTTTTTTCACAAGTGTGTGTTTTGTGTTAAATTTATAAAATAATATGAAAACCACAAAAGTAGTTTTTTAATATGTATTTTACGATAAAAATAACTTTTTTTTCAAAGAAATTAAGTTTTTATTTTTTTTTAACACTATTTTTAATTTTTTTTTAAAAAAAAGTCTCAAAATACCAAAAACGGCATTTTTATTGCTTTTTGTATAATAAAAATTATTTTTCTTTTAAAATAAACAAAAATATATTTTATAATAATAAAAATATCAATCTATAACAAGCATAATTTCAGTTATTTAGATTGGTTAAAAAAAAAATTTTTTTTTTAACCAATAAATGTTTGATTTTTGTTTATAAAATATATAAATTTATTGCGAAATTTTGTGGGAAAATTACTCACTTTTTCAAAGAAAATGATAATACTAAAAATAACTTTTCATAGTTATAAAAATAATACTTAATATGTTTGATGACAATTTATTTGATAAGGCTTTTAATCTTTTTTCGAGAGTAGAAAAGCAAGATTTTGAATACGTATATAGAGGATATTTTACCCATAATATCACGAAAAAAATACTTGTACTTGCTGATAGCAATATTCAAAAATCAGTAGAACGCACTACAATTCAAAAAAGAATTTACTATATTATGGTTGAGGGTTTACAAAATATAACTCGCCACCAAGACGATTTGGATAATAATGGTGCTGATAAATATCCTGGTATTTTTGCTATCCAAAAAAGAAAGGAAAGGTACTATGTAACTACAGGAAACCTTGTTTTGAATGACAAAATTCCTGCTCTAAAAAAGAAAATAACCAAAATTAATAGTTTAGAAAAGGACGAGCTGAAAAAATTTCATAAAGAAGTTCTTCGTGCTGGTGTAATATCTAATAAGGGTGGAGCTGGTCTTGGGCTAATTGAAATGTCAAGAAAATCTGGGAACAAATTAGTTGCAAGTTTTGAACTTGTTAACGAAGAATATTCTTATTTTTATCTTCAGACACAAATTCCAACAACGAATAAAGAAAAATTAGATTCAGATGTTCAAGATTTAAAACTACGAAAATCATTAATATCAATAAAGAAACTACACCTTAGTTTAATAATAGAAAATATAATTTTATATTTTAATGGCTTTTTTAATCAAGAAAATTTATTAAGTTTGCTTGCTATTATTAAAGGAAGAATGCACATGTCAATCACAACTATAAGATTATCAAATGTTATGGTTGAAATGATACAAAACATTATTAAGCATGGTGCACAACGTTCAGAAGAAATAAATGGAGCACCTGGTGTTTTCTTCCTTCGCCAAAAAGAAAACAGCGATTTCACTTTAACCTCTGGAAATTATGTAGAAAATGAAGACGCATCTGAATTAAAAGACACATTGACCTTTATCAATTCAAAGACCGATTCTCAAATAAGCGAATACTACGATAAGATATTATTAGATATAGAACTCGGAGATTCAAAAAAATCAGGTTTAGGACTTTCAGACCTGCGAATTAAAAGCGGAAAAAAACTTGAATACAGCTTTCACGAAGTAGAAAAAGGCATTCACTTCTATATCTTACAAACAACAGTAATCAATTTAAAAAAGTAAAATAAATGGAACCATTAATAATTAAGGAAACAGAGGACACACCTGAAATCATATTTGACCCAATAGATGATATTTTTAAAATATCGAAAATTTCGGTACCAGAAGATGCTTACGAATTTTATGAACCAATTATTGGTTGGTTAAAAAGTTATGCCAACAAACCTAATGATGAAACTATTGTTGAATTTGACTTGGAATATGTTAATACTGCTTCATCAAAACAACTGATACAGGTTATTTTAGCATTAGAGGAGGTTGCGAGAAATGGAAATGTTGTAGCTAAATGGTATTATGAAGAAATTGACGAAGATATGCAAGCTCTTGGTGAAAGATATGCAAAGTTAGTAGATGTTAAATTTGAATTTATAGAAATATAAGTTAGTATCTTAAATTCAGTATAATTTCTATTATGGTAGTCAAAAAATATAATAAACTACTCCTTATATAATAGGAGTAATTTGGATTCGCCGTTGTTATAGAATGAAATACACACATAAGTCCAAAATAAACAAGCTATAAGCTTGTTTATTTTGGACTTTTTTAAATTATTTAACGTTTTCACGAGTATCAATTTCTTCTTTACTTTTGAAATATTAAAATGCTCATTTACAAAGGTAAACTTTAATTCTAATATTTCAAAAAAAGCCTTGAACTTGGCCCTCGTGAAAAACGCTAATTATTTACTTAAATTCTATAAATTCGAAAGGAATTTTTGTGATAAGTTCAAAATCCTGCCCATTTTCAATCATAACGTCATCGTCTTCCTCGTAATACCATTTCACCGATACCTTTCTATTTATTTTAGATAATATCAATAAAATATCTGTAATTTTTCTTGCTGATGCAGAGTTATAGTAATCTAATTTGAAGATAAACAAAGTTTCTTTACTTGGATTCTTCACATATTTTAAAAGCCAATCAATAATTAAATTATAAAATTTATCTGCATCTTCAGGTAAAGACCTTCCTTTTAACTCAAAAATACCAGTTTTTGGGTTAAGGAGTACTATAGGATAAATTCTACTTTTGTTTTGTATTTCTAATTTTTTTAGCATAGGATATGTGGTTTCTGACTTTGACAAAAGTATAATTTTTTTTAAAAAAGAAGAAAAAAATTATAGTTTTTTAAAAAAAATTTGTTAATCCATTCTTTTTTTACATCTTTGCAAATTAAATCTAACTATACGAACACCCTCATAAACAAACTTTAAGCAGACAACATGGCAAAAACTAATTTTATTGATTACGTTAAAATTTTTTGTAAATCAGGTAAAGGTGGAGCTGGTTCTACTCATTTACATAGGACAAGAAATATACCTAAAGGAGGACCAGATGGTGGAAATGGGGGTAAAGGTGGTAGTATTATTCTAAAAGGTAATAAACAATTTTGGACTTTATTGCATCTCAAATATCAAAAACATGTATTTGCTAAAAATGGGCATCCTGGTACGGGAAACAATAAAACGGGAGCAAACGGCAAAAACCAAATACTTGAAGTTCCGCTTGGCACTGTTGCCAAAAATTTTGAGACAGGAGAAGTTATTTTTGAAATAACAGAACATAACGAAAAAAAGGTATTATTAAAAGGTGGACGAGGAGGTTTGGGAAATACAAATTTTAAATCATCTACTTTTCAAACTCCTCGTTTTGCTCAACCTGGAGAGCCAGGAATGGAAGATTGGAAAATTTTAGAACTAAAATTACTTGCAGATGTGGGACTTGTTGGCTTTCCAAACGCAGGAAAATCTACATTATTATCAGTAGTTTCAGCAGCAAAACCTAAAATTGCAGATTATGCTTTTACAACCTTAACTCCTAATCTTGGAATTGTAAAATATAGAGATTTTAAATCGTTTGTTATGGCAGATATTCCAGGTATAATTGAAGGAGCCGCAGAAGGTAAAGGGCTTGGAATAAGGTTTTTAAGGCATATAGAACGTAACTCTTTGCTTTTGTTTATGATTCCTGCTGATAGCAAAAATATAAAAAAAGAATATGAAATTTTACTTAATGAGCTAAAAAAATACAATCCAGAACTTTTGGATAAAGGACGAGTGCTTGCGATTTCAAAATCGGACATGCTCGATGATGAATTAATTGAAGAGACAAAAAAAGAACTACCTGAAAATGTTCCTTGTGTGTTTATTTCTTCAATCACAACAATGGGTATAAATAAACTAAAAGACCTTATATGGGCAGAATTAAATAAACCAGAAATTTAATTGGCAATATTTTTTAGAACAACACGTTTCCAAGTGGCTTTGCCGCCTTGGAAAGTGTTGAGTTAAAAATTTGCCTTAAAACCAATAATTTAATCTTTTAAATTGGCAATTAAAAACTCTCGGTTAAGCCTTGCAATATGAGCGATTGATACATTTTTAGGGCATTCCATTTCACAAGCACCTGTGTTTGTACAACTTCCAAAACCAAGTTCATCCATTTTTGCAACCATAGCTTTTGCTCTTTGCGAAGCCTCTACTTTTCCTTGCGGTAGTAATGCAAATTGAGAAACTTTTGCTGCCACAAACAACATTGCAGAGCCATTTTTGCAGGTTGCCGCACATGCTCCACAGCCAATACATGCTGCTGCATCCATTGCCTCGTCTGCATCTATTTTAGGAATTGGAATTGCATTTGCATCAGGAACTCCTCCTGTGCTAATTGACACATAACCGCCAGCATGTTGGATTTTATCGTAAGCGTATCTATCAACCATTAAGTCTTTTATAACAGGAAATCCTTTTGTTCGCCAAGGCTCAATAGTTATTGTTTCGCCCTCTTTGTAGTGCCTCATGTGAAGCTGGCATGTTGTAATTTCATTATCTGGTCCGTGTGCTCTACCGTTGATAAACAAGCTACAAGCTCCACAAATTCCTTCTCTACAATCGTGGTCAAAAGCTACTGGTTCTTTTCCTTCTCCGATAAGTTGCTCGTTTAACAAATCCATCATTTCGAGAAACGAAGCATTTGGTGAAACGTTGTTTAAAGCATAAGTTTCAAAACGACCTTTTTCTTGCGAGCCATTTTGTCGCCACACTTTTAGTTTTATGTTAAAATTTTTTACGTCTGACATGGTTATATAATTTTATATTGTTATTAATTTTTCTGTTTTATTAACTCAAGCTAATATTAAAAACTGTTTCAATTGCTCGTCTATATTCAATTAAATCATCTTTTGATTTTGGTTTTGAAAGCCAATCTACAAATGATTTATTTGAAGACTCGTTGAATAAATATTTTAATAAATTTATCTTATTATTTCTACTTTCTATTAAGTTTTCTTGTTTTTTTCTACTCAAATTCTTTATTTAAGCTTTCTAATTTTTTTTAAAAAGTTTTTTGCACTATGGCATTGCTTGTGTTTTGCAGCATTTTCTATTGTAAAACCATATTTAATAAATAATTTTGCAATTGCTGGTTTACCTAAATTCTTATAGTTATTTCCTAATTTATTCCGTAAAGTGCGATGTGGATTTGTTTCATTTTCAGGACTATTAAATTCTTTTATTTTATTATTTTTTAATATTTTTCTAATTGTAGTTGTATCAGCAAGAAACCATGCTTCAATCATTTTTTCTACAATAATCAAAATATTTTTATCTGTAATTTTCTCCTTCTTTTTTAATTCATTTAATAGAGCTTTCTCGTCTGATAGTTGTTCTAAGTCTTTTATTATAATCACTTTTTCTGCGTTCTTGCGATTAATTAACATATCTGTATCTCTCTTAATTTTCCCTCCTGTATATTTTATTACTCCTGCTAATTCAAATTTGTATTTTGTTAGTAAGTCTTTGAACATATTAGATTTTAAAATTACTTTTTCTGTTTCACCATCGTATATAAAACCTATTTTTACCATGGCAAACCTCCTTCTAAGGTGTTATTTAACCATGCTTCGTCCATCTTAATTTCTCCTTTTTCATATTCTTGAATTAGATATTTATCATTATTGAATTGAGATATTTTTGTTCGCCCATCTATTTTATCTACAATTATTACTTCTTGCGGTTTTAAAACAGATACTAATGTTTGCGAGTGAGTTGTAAGCCAAATATAATGCCCTTTATCTTTACATAGTTTTCTAAATAGCTCTACAAATTCTATTATTATTTTAGGGTTTAAGCCGTTTTCAGGTTCTTCAATACATATAAATTGCGGTGTTTCAGATTGATATAATAATGATAATAGTGCGATGGTAGAATATGTTCCGTCAGATATTAATTGTCCTGAAAATGGTAACTCTGTATGTCCTTCAAAAATTTGCAATTCTTCTTTTCCGTTAAGCTTATCAACGTTTATTTCAATTTTTTCAAAACCAGGTATAAATGTTTTTAAGTTAATTTCAAACAATTCTTTTTTGTCAGTATCAATTAATATTTTTTCTAATATTTTGGTCAAATTTCCTGTGTCAAACCATAATTTGTTATGAAATTTAAGTTTATTTTTATTCTGTTTCGTTTTATCTATGAAAATTCTTGTGAATGATTTTATAAAATTCTCGTTAAATTTATCACTTTCTGTTTTTGTATAAAAAATCTCATCTTTTTTATAATTAATTCCAAATACAGTTTTATCCTCAAATTTTAATTTAATGTTCAATGATTTTGATTGCATATTCCGATTAAGCACATTTTCTTTTCCTCCAAACATTTCTACAACTGCTGTCCCGTTTATATTCATTGCGTGGAACATAAATTCTAATGCTTCTAAAATATTAGATTTTCCACTTGCGTTTGCACCAACAAAAACAGAAAAACGAGAGGGGTGATTTATATTAATGTCAATCAAAGATTTATAATTCTCTATCTCTACTTTTTCGATATTTATCTTGTAATTTAAGTCTTCAATAGATGCAATGTAATTATCAAAAATTTCATTCTCAATAGCTTTTTTTAATTTTGTATCAGACCATTGCTCTTTTATGGCTGTTTTAATATAATATTCTGTTTCTTTTATATCATAAGTTTTCGTTAAAAGTGTAATTATTTTATTCCAACTTAACTTTTTTGATAATTTATATAAAATAGGATAATTTCTAAATCGTTTGTGATAATTTTGCATGTGCCTAAGGCTTGATACAGAATATCCTGTTTTGTTCAAATCCGCAGATAATTTTTCGATTAAACTACCACCTTCAAAATGACTTTTATTTTCTTTTAAGATTTTGCCAATAAAAAAATATCTGTCAATATTATGTTTTTTTGTTTCAATAATTTTTTGTAAATCATTAAGAACAAATTTGTATTTATTATCATTCATATTCAGTTTTTAAATTATGTTAATTTATAATTGTTTTACCTACTTTCTATTCCTATTCGAAACTGTCTTATCTTTTCTTTTTTCAAAACTTCTTCCTCTTTCTATTCGTATCTC
>JAOZTW010000202.1 GCA_029938985.1 Bacteroidales bacterium
ACTACAAGAATAGAAATCCATTAAAATGTAAGGAATGATTCAATGATTCAATGATTCAATGATTCAATGATACAATGATTCAATGATACAATGATTCAATGATACAATGATTCAATGATTCAATGATTCAATGATTCAATGATTCAATGATACAATTATGTGTTTACAAACCAATAGATTAAAGAAATAATAACATGTAAAAACTTTTGTATGGGTACTTAACTACTTAATTGCGAGCTTATATATAGAATGAAAATTTTCGCCAATTATTGTGGCTATTAATGAAATATTACGATTATTTAAAAAAAAGAACTTCCAAAAAATGGGCGTGTTTCATAAATGTAAATTTTAAATTTTAGAATTGATGTTTACCTTTGTTAATGTGCATTTTTAAATTTTAAAAGTAACACAAAAATTTGCACTTGTGAAACACTAAAATTTACTTAAAAATATATAAAATAAATATTTTTTTCTTATTTTTTTTTATCTTTGTTCAAAATCAAAATTATTTAAGCCAAACATAGAACCAATGAAAAAAACATTTTTAATATTTCTTACAATAATATTTTTCCCAATATTTTTACATGCACAGGATACAATAACAGTTAGTGGCAATATTGTAAACGAAAAAGGAGAACCAGTTGAAGGTGTTTCAATTTATTCTAATTACTATTATAATATGGGAGGGTCAGATAAAAATGGATACTATTCTATAAAAGTGCCAAAGGGTACAACTATCTATTTTAGAAGTGTGTATAATTATGATTATTTTTACGAATTTACAGTAAACGAGCCAGTAACAACATACACGCAAGTGCCAGTAAAAGAAAAATGGAGGAATACAACAACAAAAAACCAAATAGATGGAGTAGCCATTATGGGAGAAGCAACTTATGAATTTGAACACACCAATAATTATTATGCAAACAAATATATATATGGAATACCTGTTGGTAGTATAAATATAAGTTATTATTTATACAATTCTTTTTCTTTTAATATTGATGATATTTATTTTGATAAATCTTCAGGCACATATAAAATTGATATTGACACTAAAAGGGATAAAAGAATTAAAATAGAATATTATTCTTCGCTTAGTTTTGATAGTCCCAATAAATTGCCAGAATTGCAAAACAGATTTTCGCAAGGTTCTAATGGTTTGTTTGTGGAAAATTCAAAGTTTAGCTATGGGCAACAATTAGACAGCTTGGGAGTTACAGCTATTAATCCTTATGGTTATTTTAAAACAGGAATTGATGTGAAAAATTCGATAAATATTTTATATCGTAAAAAAGAAACAACTTATTCATTGTTTTATAATAACAATACTTTAACGAGTATTGTGCCACTTTCTGGAAAATCTAAAAATACTGCAATATTAAATATTGAAAATATTAGAATAAAAAAATCTAAATTAAATATTGACGCACATTTTTTAGATGTTGAAACAGATTATCCCGAAAGTGCTGCAAATTATGCAAGACTAATGCACGCAATTAGCACAAGCCCACAAAGTTTTGATAATAATAATTCCGATTATCAATCTTATAACGAACAAGCAGTTAATCCTTACTTTTTAATTAACAACAATTATGATTACAAAAAATTCCGTTCTTATAGAACTAAAATTGATTTTACTACAAGTCAATCAAAACCATTTTTTCTTAACTTAAAAGGTTCGTTTAATAAAGTTGATGAGAATTTTAAATCTGGCTATAATGCTAACAGTTATTTATTAAACTCTTATTTTAGTGAAAAAAATATTTCTCAAAATAATGTTTTTTCTGAAATATCTTTAAATTACAAAAAAAAATATAATATTTCAATATGGTATTTGAATTTTATAAATAAACTTTTGTATAGATTAAACTATAACAATATTATGACAGATAATTATTATTATACATTTAATGAATATTTTACAAATCCTAAAATTGAAATGAACACCAACGAATTAACTCCAACACGAATTATTCATGAGGCTACTTCAATAAACGATTTTGAATTTGATTTTAACAATCTTGAGGTATTTATTAATTTTAATCCAACGATTTACAACTCTTCCACTCTCAAAAACAAGCAAATGTATTTTTTACCATCTACAAATTTCACAATTTTTATAGATCATTTATATCGTAAAATAATTAAAATTAATGCAAATTATTCAGAAAACATAAAAGAGTATCCATTATATTTTGCTTCATTGCCTTTTAATACCTTGTCTTATAATAGTTCTAATTTTTTTCAATACAACGAGCAATTTTATCCAATAATATCTGAAAATATTGAACCCGAAAAAATAAAAAGCTTTAATACTTCTGCGTCATTATATCCTAATCGTTCTTGGAGGCGTATAAATATTTTAATTAATTATACAAAAACATGGCATTCAAAAGCTTTATTTCCAATTTTTAATAAATCAGAATTTATATATAATAATGCTACCGATTATTTTGAAGAGAGTTTAGAATTTCAATTTTCATATTATCGAAAGCATTATTATGGTTTTATTAAAAAAATTGAATTAAACGCAATATTAGAAATACCAAGAACTAAGGTTATAAAGCTACATTCTACTGAACAACAAATTGCTTTTGCTGGTTTTTCTGATGTATCTATGAATTTGATTGAGGGTGAATCTGTTGGAGTAATTGTTGGTAGTAGATATTTAAGAGACGAAAATGGAAATCGTATTATTGGAGATGATGGTTTTCCTATTGTTGATTCCGAAAAAGGAATAATTGCAGACCCAACACCTTACTATATTATAAAACTGAATCCAAATATAAAATTTGGAAGATTTTCTTTAGATTGTGTTTTTGAGTATAGTGGTGGTGGCGAATTTTGGAATGGAACTTATAATGCTCTAAATTATTATGGAACTTCTGCATACTCTGGCGAGTTTCGTAATTTTAATGATACAATTTTTGAAGGAGTAACACTTACAGGTGATATAAACACAAAACCAGTAACATTAACAGAAGATGTGTGGACACAAAAAGGTTTTTCTGGAGTAGCAGAAGATGCAATTCAAAATGCGTCAAATTTAAGATTAAGACATATATCCTTAACTTACAAATCAAAATATGTTTTTAATCTTTTTGAATACGAATTATCAATATGGGCACAAAATCTAATTTTTTATTCTTTACATACAGGTGTAGATACAGAAACTTCGCTTTTTGGTTATCAACAAATACAACCATTACAATTATTTAACATGCCAGCAGCCAAATCTTACGGGTTCTCTCTAAAAATGAGATTTTAGGCTACCCACGTAAAACAGGACAGTAAAATTCGTGTAAAGCGTGGACGCTTTACGCATAAATAACTATGCGGCAAGTGTCCACGCTTTACACGAAAAATCGTTGATAATCAGCTTTGTCCAAACTTAAGTGGGTAGCCAGATTTTAAATTAATTATTTCTGTAGTTGCAGATTTATCTGCTCTGTTACTGCAACTCTCGTTGCAGATTGTCAGCCAACTGGCGACAAAAATAATATAAACAATATTTGGTCGCCAATGCTTGCGTTGGGCTGCAACTAAAGTTGCAACTACAGCAAGCCCAGTCTGCAACTATATAAAAATTAAATACAATTACACAATATATATAAAATCAAAAACATGAAAAAAACAATAAAAATACAAACGTTAATACTTATCCTAATATTTTTAAGTACAGTAGTTTATTCGCAAGATACAACAAGTTTTTTAAATCAAGTTTCTAATAATTTAGAATGTTATCAAAAACAAAAAACACCCGAAAAAATATATCTACATTTAGATAAAACAATGTATAAACAAGCTGATAATATTTGGTTTAATGTGTTTTTAACCAACGGAATAACAAATATGTTAAACCCAGTAAGCAATATTGTTTATGTAGAACTTATAAACCCAAAAGGACAAGTACAGGAACAAAAAATATTAATATTAAATGATGGAACTGCTGGTGGAAATTTTTTTATAAATAACAATGAAAAAGGTGGTTTGTTTAAAATTAAAGCATACACCAATTGGATGCAAAATTTTGATGATTCTCCAATTTTTGAAAAAGAAATAATTATCCAAAAAGTTATTACTCCAGCTGTGCTTCTAAAACTTGATTTTGACAAAGAATCTTATGGAGCAGGACAAAATGTTGTTGCAGACTTGGAGCTTAAAAATCTGAAAAATAAAGCTATACCAAACTATCCTGTAAGTGCAACAGTTTATATTGATAATAATGAATATAAAAAAATTGAATTAAATACAGACGATGAAGGCAAATTGGATATAAATTTTAGTTTACCAACAAAACTTTCTACAACCGATGTTTTAATTAATGTTTTGGTTAACTATGCCGAAAAAACAGAATCAATTTCTCGTTCTGTGCCTGTTCAATTAAATAATATTGATTTAATGTTTTTTCCTGAAGGTGGCGATTTACTGGAAGCAACAACTAACAATTTAGCGTTCCAAGCTTTAAATGAATTTGGTTTACCCACAGATATTGAAGGAGTTATTTTGGATAATGATAATAATATTGTTCAAAATTTTGGTAGTTATCATCAAGGAATGGGAGTTTTTAATTTTAAACCAGAAAAAAATAAAACATATAAAGCTCAGATAATAAAACCTGTTAAACTTGACACATTATTTGACCTCCCAAAAGCTTATGATTTTGGTTTTTCGTTAATTGTAAATAAAATAAATGACAAAAATATTGAATTAGATGTTTTTTCTAAAAGTGAACAAAAATCCTATCTTATGGTTACAATTAGAGATAAGGAATATTATAAACAAGAAATTAATTTGCAAGAAGGTAATAATAAAATTGAAATTCCAACAAAAAATTTTACAGATGGAATTGTAAGAATTACACTTTTTGACCAAAATAAATTACCACACTGTGAAAGATTGGTTTACTATGGAGAATTGTCGCCATTAGAAATTGAATTAAAATTGAAAAAAGAAGATTATGCAATAGAAGAAGAAACAAAATTAGAAATTATTAGCAAACAAAACGGAAAAGCTATTAGTGCAAAATTATCGCTATCCATAGTTGATGAAAAAAATCTCACATTTGCAGATGATAAGCAAGATAATATATTATCTTGGTTTTTAATGAGTTCGGAATTAAAAGGCGAAATTTATGAACCATCTTTTTATTTTGATAAAAAAGAAATAAAAGCAAAAAAAGCTCTTGATTTGGTTTTGATGACACATGGCTGGAGACGATTTAAATGGAAAGAAATTTTAAATATAAAACCAGAAATTTCTTATGCAGCCGAACAACAAAGAAATGTGGCAGGAAGAATTACAATTAAGAAAAACGGAAAACCAGTTAGAGCAAAAGTTTGGTTGTTTGAAAAACAAAATAATAAAAGAGCATCGCATTTAACAAGTGCAAAAGATGGATATTTTTTGTTCAAGAATGTTGACCCTACATCAGATTTACAATTAATAGCAAAATATAAGAATAAAAAAGCAGGAAAATTAAACATTCAAATATTGGATAATGATAGCATTCCTTCAAGTTTGTTAACCTCAAATAATGGTAATTTTACGCCTTTAAATATTGAAGGAAAAACAAATCCAAGTATAAATATTAATAATTTTGATAAAAACCAGGAGAATATAATTGATGGTGCAATAATAAAAGAAGGTGATCAAATCAAAAATGTTAATAATGTTAATGATAAGTCAAGTCTTGGAGATGATTTTATGGATTTTGAAGACAAAGAAATTTATTTACAAAATGTTGTTGTTAGTGGAATTGGTATTAGTAAAAGTAAAAAAAAACAAGCAATTTCAGTTCAAGTTTTACAAGAAGACCGAAGTGCTTTGAATGCTTTATCAGGAAAAATACCAGGTGTTTCTATTTCAAATGCTTCGGGTGCAGCTGGCAGTTCTACAAGAGTAATTTTTAGAGGTTACTCAACATTTTATGGTGTCGCACAACCATTATATGTAATAAATGGTGTGCCTGTAGATACTTATTCAGAATCCAATATGTTAATTAATCCAGAAAATATTGAAACTATAACATTCTTAAAAGGAGCAAGTGCAACTGCTCTATATGGTTCACGTGCGGCTAATGGAGTTATACATATTTCAACTTATACAAATAATAATTTTGGATATAATAATATACAATATAAAAAGAATTTTCATGAAAACATTATTTTAAATAAATTAATACAAACTTCAAATAATGAGTTTGATAAAGAATTTTATTATAATAAAAATTATTGGAAAAATAGAAACAAACAAGAATCAACAAATTCAACTGTGTTTTGGAAAAACAATATTACAACAGATGAAAACGGAAAAGCAACAGTAGAATTTTATTGTCCCGACGATGTTAGTTCTTACAGAATTGTAACCGAAGGAATTTCCTCTGAAGGTGGAATAGGGAGAGCCGAAAAAAATATTAATGTAATAAAACCTGTTAATATAGAATCAAAAATTCCTTATGAATTGAGTTTTAATGACACAGTTTCTGTTCCTGTAATTATTACTAATTCCACAAAAAAGACTATTAATGGAAGTATTCATTTACTTAATAGCGTTAATCTACAAGCTATTACTTCAGTAAATAGTAAAATTTCAATTGCTCCAAACAGCTCGGAAAAGCAAATATTTGAGCTTAGAGTTTTGCCAGTTCAATCTACCGAAACTATTAAGATTGTTTTTTATTCTTATGATAATCAATATACTGAACAAATAAATAGAGATATTGAAATAACTGCAAAAGGATTTCCCGTTGCAAAATCATTTTCGAGCGACCAAAAAAATTCAAATTATTCTTTTAATATTGAAAAACCTCTAACTGGTTCTATAACTGGCAGTTTTAATATCTATCCATCTATTCTTGATGATATTATGAGTGGAATAAAATCAATTATAAGAGTTCCACATGGTTGTTTTGAACAAGTTTCTGCAAGCTGTTATCCTAATATTTTGGCTTTAAAATATATTAGAGAAAACAATATTGTTGATTATGATTTTGAAAAACGAGCATTAGAATATATTGACATAGGTTACCATAAACTTGTTGCTTACGAAACCTCACAACATGGTTTTGAGTGGTATGGCGGACTACCTCCACACACAGGTTTAACAGCAATGGGATTATTGCAATTTATTGAGATGCAAACTGTATATCAAGGAGTTGATAATAATTTAGTTAAAAGAAGCAAACAATGGCTTTTGGACAGAAGAGAAGGAGATGGTAATTTTAAAAATTCACAAGGAAAATACTCGTATTCGGGTGCTTCGCAAGAGGTTACAAATGCTTATACTATTTATGCACTTGCAAAATGCAAAGTTTTTGATATTGAAAAAGAATATCAATTAGCTAAAAATGAAGCTATAAAATCAAAAGATGCTTATCGCCTTGCACTTATGGCTAATTCAGCTTTTTATTTGAATAAAAGTAGTGATTTTACAAAATTATTAGATATTTTGACAAATCAAGTAAAAGAAGTGGGATTAGGAAAAATACCAGTAAGTTCAACCATCACAAGGTCTTATGGTAATTCTGCACAAATAGAAACAGCATCTTTATATTTGATGGCTTTATTAAATAAAACACAAAAACAAGTTGCAGAAATACAAGAAATTGTTAGCTTTCTAAATTCAAAAAGAAATGGTGGTTATTTTGGTTCTACACAAGGTACTGTTTTGGCACTTACTGCATTAACCGAATATGCAAAATATTTCAAAAAAAGTAAAAATGATGTTAACTTTCAGATTGTGATAAATGATAATACTATAACTAAGCAATTAAAATATGCTGATTTAAACTCATTTTCAATAGATTTAGAAAAATACATTGTAAAAGGCGAGCAAAATATTGAAATTAAATTTTTATCAAAAGAAACAATTTCATATTCTTTTGATTTTGAATGGAATACTTTAAAATTAGAACAAGATGAAAATTGCAAAATAGCCCTTACCACAAACTTAGAAAGCAAGCAAATTAATGAAGCTGGCATTGTGAGAATGAATATTGAAATAGAAAACACCTCCAATAATGGTGTGCCAATGACAATTGCAGAAATAGGAATACCAGCAGGTTTGAGCCTACAACCATGGCAGTTACAGGAACTAAGCAAAAAAGAAACATTTGATTATTACGAAATTTTTGATGGTAAATTTGTGGTTTACTATCGTGAAATGTTACCAAACGAAAAACGAATAATAAAATTAGATTTAAAAGCCGATATAGTAGGTACATACACTGCACCAGCAAGTTCTGCATACCTGTATTACACCAGCGAACACAAAAATTGGCAAGAAGGAACAAAAATTATTATTAAAAATTAGTAATTAAGAATTAAGGGCTACCCACGTAAAGTTGGACAAAAAAATTCGTGTAAAGCGTGGACGCTTTAC